>LVBU01000467.1 GCA_001603185.1 Thermotogales bacterium Thermo_02
TACGGTGCCTATACATTTGCCGATAACGTAGTGCTCGAAACACTCAGGCTAGTCAAATAGGGCTTTAACAAGCCCCCGGCTTTAGCCGTGGGGTATTTGACCGTATCAACACCTCCTCTTCAAGTAGATTATAGTCTCTAAGGCTAGAGAGTTTGTGAAATAAAGATCAATATATTCTAACTTAATTTGTCCAGTTTCTTCAGGATTTCCTGTGGAGATCATTTCCTTTTTCGGACCACGACTTCTCTATTCTAAGCTCTCCGTTAGAACGAGTCGCCATAGAGTTCCGTGAAGACCTACCGAGCTCCACTTTACGGCTTTCTTCACTACTCTGTCCATCCCCTTTGAATAGAAAGTGTAGTGGCCTTCACCGCTTTCTCTTTCTGAGATCTCTCTGCCGATATCGATAAGCGTGCCAAACGGTTCGTAAAACGGGTCGCTGAAGAGGTTTCTACCTATTTCGATCTTGTCTTCGTCGTAGAAGATAGTCCCGTCGGGCTGCATTATCCAGAATTCGTAAGGTTCTAAGTTATTGGGGATAATTATTGGAGCCAGGAAAGACTCAGGTCTTATGAGAAAGCTCAATGAACCGGCGAGTGTGGAATCAGTCTTGAAGACAGGCCATTCTAGATCGACCGCCTGAAAACCTTCAACGGCCATGAAGCTCTCGCTCAAAACGGGCTTCCCGGTCTCCTTGAGCTTCAATATCTGTTTCTGGTCTCCTATCCACTCTCCCTCTACATACGCGTACTCTTCGGGGTAGATAAACCTCAGAATACCTTCACTGTCGATAAATGAAACGTCAACTACTTCGGGATTTCTCTCGTAAAGTCTCTTGAGCAACTCTCTGATTCCTTCCTGGTCGTTGAGAGTCTCCCTCATCTCCTGCGCGCCCATTGAAAGAGCTGCATCTAGCCTGTTGAAGTGTTCCTGGATAGTGGTCTGAACGTCTCTCAAGAGTTGGTCCGGAGCCGGGTTTTCTCCGTATGATTCGAGTTCCTTTGTTAATACGAACGTCCAGCCATTCTTCTGTGAACGTCTGTAATAAGCGATTTCAAGGGCGCACTCACTTCTGACGAGAAAAGCGTTCGAATCTTCCTCAAGAATCTCAAGCCCCTTACTTATGCCCGGAACGGGAGTGGCGAGCGAGCCAAGAAGAAGAGCCGTGTTATCCGAAAGTGCAAGTGTATTCTGACCGTCAAAAGCATAGAACTGAAGTCCTGGCGAAGGCTGAAACCGTGAGATCAATTCGAGATTCAAGTTATCGAAGAAGGCAGAAAGCCCCACGAAAGAAGTTGCGACTCCGTTTTCAATAACTGGAACTCCAAATACTACAGAACGCTTGCCGGTAGATCGGCTCATTACCTGATACCCTAAAACTTCGTTGCCATTTTGAAGAATCGGAAAGTAGCCTCTATCCGATAGATTCAGACCAGTCCAGTCCCTCTGGACTGTATAGTAGTCGCCGTTAGCTTCGATATACATGGCCAGACCTTCATAGCTTTCGTTGAAGACTCTCAAGAGCGGCTTCATCTTCGACCAGTCGCCGGAAAGCACTTCTTGTGTGTTTGCCAGAACCCTTAGGGCGGCCATTATTCCGTCTACCCTCTCTTCAAATGAAAAGACCAGCAGGTTTAGAACAGTAGTAATATTTCCATCGGGAATGATCATAGTATCTCCGGTTTGCTCCGTAGGCAAAATGGAGCCGTCGTCTTTACTGATCACTGTCATGCCTGTTGAGAGCAGAAACGTGAAAACAGAAAGTACTAAAATCAAAAGGAACGACTTTCGATTCATTATTCTTCCCCCTCTTTTTCTTTAGATGCCCAACAGCTGAATTATATCTCGAGTATCAGTCTTCAATGACATTGTGGAGCAGGAGAATCTTTTTGATAAATGAACAGCTTTTGGGAAAACCTTGACGCCCTCATCGAGAGAGCTTGATATACGTTGGTCTCTGCCTCGACCCACTATTCGGGTCAACACATGGCACGAAGTTGCATAAGAAGTTGCATAGTAGTTATCAGGATAAGACCGAGAATCGATGGAGGGATGGGAATGAAGAAAGGGTTTTCACTTGTCGAGTTGCTCATAGTGCTTGCCATTATTGCATCTATCATAGCCATCTCGACACCTCTGGCCCTTAACGCTATAAGGAAAGCCAGGGCAACAGCCGTAGCTTCAGACTTCAAGACTCTATCGAGAGCCATCTCTTCTTCTATGTATCTCGGTGATGGAATACCCTCGTCAATAGACAGTCTCGGAAGAAACGTGAGCAGTGATTACGGAGTCGCCTGGGGCGATAATGGAGGCGTCTATGACTTCGTGATATTCACAAACAAAGAAGTCGACACTTCTACACTCTACACGCTGCTGACAAATACGGGCACAGGCTTTCCGGCTGGAGAGTACGAGTTTCTCTCCGGTGGGGCTGCCAATTCAGAGAACTCAAAGGCTTATTACCACGTCTATCTTGACGGGAGCGGTAGTCAGACGGTTTCTGCCGGGAAGAGCTTTGTGTTCACCAGCCTGAACGACCTTAGTTTCTTCAACGCGTACGTGGGTTATAGCAAATGGCAGATCACTGGTTCCGGTTTATTAGGTTCAGGATCTAGAA
>LVBU01000468.1 GCA_001603185.1 Thermotogales bacterium Thermo_02
ATTATAATCTGCTGCTTTTGTGCTTCGATAGTGTCGTCATTGTGCTGTGATTGTGCCGCGATAGTGGCGAGGACTGTCGGCCTATCGTCTCTTAAAGCTTCAAGGGATAAGCTCTCCAGATTGTCTACTTTAGTGTCGTGATTCTGTCGTGACTCTGTCGCCGCTGTGTTGCGATTATGCTGTGATAGTAGCGAGTATTTGCCTGGTGTTGATTTGTTGCCGGAAACATAGGTAAAGAGACCGGCTTTGAGAAGTCTATCCCTCGCGTGTCGCAGCTTTTAGACGCTGCAGTCTAGATCCTCCATGAGCCTCGCATTTGTATAGATGAATTCTTTTTGCCAGCAAGTAGAGTTCGCTTTAGAGAGCAATCTAAAGTATAACGCCGTCTCGAGGCTCGAGAACTTGAAATCGTGGTCAATCTTCCAGAAATTGTTTATAAGCTCTATGTAGTTCATGAATACCTCCGGTTATTTTAGAAGTCGCCTGTTACAGAAGGTCTGTTCGTTACAACGAATATCCAGGGTATTGCGTAATCGTTAGGTACTCTCTCTTCGTCTTTCCAGCAAAACTCGTCAGAGAATACCTTCGCCCTGTCTTTCAGCTCCCTGTGCTCTGGAAGCGGATCCCTGAAGAAGAGTTTACGAATACTCACCCGGGAGGGATGGCTGATGACCGGAGCGGGAGTCGAACCCACTCCGACCATTATTCTTCAAAATGCACAGCGTTTTTGTACGGCGTTTCCAAGCCCGGAATGACCTCGAATCTGATCCCGCCATCGCCTTCATATGGCTTTTTGTGATCGAACTTATTCCACTTTATGTCGTCCGGAATCCCATTCGGAAAAGCCGCACAATAAGTGGTGATTCCTCGTACCCTTCTGTGTTTGCAATAATTACACTGGCTCATTTCCACTGGATAGACCTCGTTCTTTTTCGTTATCTCCCTCCTATAACTCTTATCGTCAAGCGAAGCACCTTCCCGTAAGCGTTTTCAAGCACCTCCGCATCTTCAATCAAAAACACCGTGTCTCTATTCAGAATATACTCGAACTCGTCATGCCCCGAAAAAGTTGATATTTTCTCAACGTACATCCCTTTTGCTCCTTAGCGGGAGTCGAACCCACTCCGACCATTCAAAAATCCACGCCTTCTGTATCTTCCGGCCCTTCGGGTAAGGGGATCGGATCGCCTTCAAATTTCAGGTTGCCAAACAACTCTCTCGCCAAAAACAGGACAGAAAGCGGAGCGTTTAGATGATCTGTGTTTGTGCCACAGAAGGAGGGCGGAGCTACCCAAAATCCCTCGGCCATTTTCAGTTCTTTTTCTAACTTTTCCACCATCTTCTGATCGCCTGAAAGTTTCCCGTCTTCC
The DNA here is from genome assembly GCA_001603185.1 of Thermotogales bacterium Thermo_02. Classification (GTDB taxonomy): domain Bacteria; phylum Thermotogota; class Thermotogae; order Petrotogales; family Kosmotogaceae; genus Mesotoga. The sequence continues at coordinate 1,371 of LVBU01000468.1, forward strand.
CAAACGATCGAACCACTCTTAGTGGTTAGTTTGAATCTCATATCGTCACCAACAGTCCGTAGATGAATTTAATAGGCTCAGGATCTTTCTCCCACATACTATTTTTGCTGCAGAACATTCCCTCTAACCCCATTGATAACACCTCCGTTGCATGATGCCCATTCTTAAGATAATGACACCTGCCGATGTAGGAGTTTCGCCCAGTTGTCAACTTTCGCTATTTCGAAATTATGACCCGTTAAAATCGTGCTCCAGATAACTTGCACACTTCAGAGCCTATCTAAACACCAGTCTCCATGAACTCCTTCAACATCTCGATCATCCGATCGCCTCTGTTGGTGTATTTGCCCTCGATTATCTTCTCGAAGTTCGAGGACTTCATAAGCCAGTCAAAGTCGGCACGCCAGTGTGTCGACCTTCCAGAGAGAAAGTCTGATCTCTCGACTTTGTCGAAGTAATCCTCCCAGAACTCGATGGACGGGTATTGGTTCCATCGGCAACGTACATTCCTCTTTCTCGAGTTCGACCATTTGGATGATTCTTTTGGTGGCGGGAGTGATGGGCAGAGATCGATAAAGGCCTTCCTGATACGTTCGTAAGGAACCGTGCCCGAGGCATTAGCGCAAGCTTCTTGATTTGAAGGACTCTCAGCACTCTCTTCTGCTTCAAGAAAAGGAGAATATGGATCGCTTTCTGAACAGCGCACTTCTGGAGAAATGCTTTCCGAAGAAGAGAATCCTTCCGAGAATAGATTCAGTCGAGCTTGCTCATCTTCTTTCTCGTGACATGAAACCGGTGTTTCCCCGATAGATTCATACCCATCATCCGTCAGTTCCACTGACAGATTATCTTTAGATAATCTATGGTTTTTATGTTTAGTTTTGTTTAGTTTAGTTTTGTTTATATAATTGGGAAGACTCGGGTGCGTATCAGGAACTGTCTCTTATACACATCTCCGAGC
>LVBU01000469.1 GCA_001603185.1 Thermotogales bacterium Thermo_02
TCAGGGAGTTGCAGGGTTTAATAAGTACTGTATCATTTTCTATTACAATATAGGATAAGGATGGAGCTTTTCCCCTTAGCAACAACACATGGTTACCGCTCTCATAAAGTGCTAAGCTAAATCTGCCTCCGGCATGCGATTCGCCAAGATCTCCGGTCAATGGAGATTTGAAGAGCGCAGCAGTCTTCGTTATTACAGGAAAGACATTATTCAGCGGTCCTATGGCGAAGACAACCGGTGCCTGGGGGGCATAAGGATCGATATCCGGCGGGCAGTTATCCACAAGTAGTTTCGTTGCGACACCAGTCCCCCCAAGCCATTTATCGAAGAGCCTGGTAACCTCGGTTCTCTTTGACTCTCCGGTGGAGAGATCTACTTCGAGCATCCAGAACTGCTTCATTCTTCCACCTCCACAAGAGCGAGGACGTCATTTGGGCAGAACTGCGCGCAGATTCCGCAGTGCCGGCAGACAAGCGGGTGTTTTTCTTCAATATCCCATTGCAGAGCACCGGGAACGCAGGCCTTAATACATGAGCCGCAGCCGACGCACTTTGTCTTATCCAATTGCACTCCACCGCCCTTTCTGGGTGTAAGTGCTCGGGTGGGACAGACGGCTGCACAATCGGGTTCGGTGCAACCGTAGCAGATTCTTACAGAGAATGCCCCCTCGACACCGGGATAATTTTTGACCCTTAGCGCAGCCTTTTCGACCGTTAAGGCGCTCTCCCATGCTCTTGAGCAGGCATTCATGCAGCTATAACATCCAATACACTGATCCCGGTTTATCACGCGCATTAATTTCGCCATTGAAACCTCCTCACAAGAACCTGGCACAGACAAGCCCGACGAGCGGATGAATCTGCAATACTTCTATCTCATCCGATCCAGCCTTCTCGAAAATCGCTTTCATATATGATGCGCTGGCCGGATGATCGGTTTCACTATCATCGAAGTACACTTCATCCCAATCATCTCTGTGTCTATCAGGGTCGTCGAACCACATGATATCTCCAATAACTACCGTTCCGGGTTTCTTGAGCAACTTCACCATCGCAAAGATCGCATCGGCCTTCATTGAGTCAACGAGATGGTGCATAGAGTAAATCGCAACTATCTTGCTTATTCCCCGTCCTTCAAGGTCGACCTCTTC
>LVBU01000470.1 GCA_001603185.1 Thermotogales bacterium Thermo_02
AGCTAGGACCACACGATGTTCTCGTCAGGGTAAAGCGAGCATCCATATGTGGTACAGATCTTCATATTTTCAATTGGGATGAATGGTCTAGAAAGAGAATTCGACCACCTCAAATAGATGGACACGAGTTTACGGGTGAGGTAGTCAAAATCGGTGACAGCGTTACCACAGTGAAGACGGGCGATCCAGTTGTAGCCGAAACACATATACCCTGTCAGAAGTGTCTTCAGTGTAAAACCGGAAGAATGCATATTTGCAGAGATATGGAAATCCTGGGAGTCCATCGAGACGGCGTCTTTGCAGAATACGTCAGAGTCCCCGAAATCGTTCTCTGGAAGGTAGACCCATCGATACCTCTGGAGTATGCCTCTATAATGGAACCCTTCGGAAATGCTGTACACACGGCTCTAGTTACCGATCTTACAGGAAAGAACGTTCTCATAACGGGTGCCGGTCCGATTGGAGCGATGTCTGTTGCCGTTGCGAGAGCTTCCGGAGCTTCAATGATAATCGTTACGGAGATAAGAGAATTTCGCAAGGATCTGGCCAGAAAGATGGGAGCCGATATGATTATCGATCCTCTGGAAGAAAACGTTCCCGAACGTGTTCGTTCACTCACCGGTGGGGACGGGGCCGATGTTCTGCTGGAAATGTCGGGGAACGCCACTGCAATGAAACAAGGCTTGGAGAGCCTGACCAATGGAGGAATCGTTTCGCTTCTAGGAGTCTTCCCTGGAGAGTTGCAGTTTGACATAAACTCTCTGTTCACATTCAAGGGCCTTACCATGTATGGCATAACCGGAAGAAGAATGTTCGAGACCTGGCAGGTGGCTAACCAGTTACTGAAGAGCAAGAGAGTCGATCTATCCGCCGTGGTCACACACTCTCTTCCTGCCGAGCGTTTTCTTGAGGGGTTCGATCTTATGGAAAAGGGTACGTCCGGCAAGGTTATACTTGAGTTCTGAGGAGGTGTGAGGGAATGTTTGATTTCAATGTGTTGAAGACCGAGATCGATGAACTGGAAGAAAAGGGGCTGCTGGTAAAGATCAGAACCCTGGAAACGCCTCAGGGGGCATGGTTGAATGTCGACGGAAAGAAAGTCCTTAACATGTGTTCGAACAACTACCTTGGCCTGTGTTTTGACGAAGAGATGAAACAGGCGGCCATAGACGGAATAAGAAAGTGGGGAGTCGGCCCCGGTGCCGTCAGGTCTATTGCCGGCACTCTCGAACTCCATAACGAACTCGAAAGAGAGCTGGCGATTTTCAAGAAGGTTGAATCGACTCTTGTAGTCCAGTCGGGATTCAACGCTAACCAGTCGGTTATAGCTCCGATAGTCTCTTCAGAAGATGCGATTCTCTCAGACGAGCTAAACCACGCGAGTATAATAGACGGGGTAAGACTCACAAAAGCACGCAGATATGTCTGGAAGCACAAGGACGTAGATGACCTCGAAAAACAGCTGGAGCTTGCGAAGAGCGAAGGTGCAAGAAGGATGCTGGTAATTACGGACGGTGTCTTCTCTATGGACGGAGATCTCGCTCCATTGCCGCAGATAGTCGAGAAGACCGAGAAGTACGGAGCCATGATCATGGTAGACGATGCCCATGGCGAAGGGGTACTGGGGAGCCACGGGCGAGGCATAGTCGATCACTTTGGTCTCCATGGAAGAGTGGACATTGAAGTGGGGACTCTCTCCAAGGCCTTCGGAATCGTCGGGGGTTTCGTGGCCGGAAATAAGGTTCTTATCGACTACCTGAAGCAGAAAGCCAGGCCCTTTTTATTCAGCTCATCGCTTTCACCTGCCGAGACGGCTGCAGGTATAGCCGCAGTCAGAAAGCTTTCAAGTTCCGATGAACTCGTTAGGAGCCTGTGGAGCAATGCGACTTACTTCAGAGATCACATCGATGCTCTGGGCTTTGATACAGGACATACCGAGACTCCCATAACTCCAGTTATGCTTTACGATGCCAGACTTTCCTCTACATTCTCAAAGCGCCTCTTTGAGGAGGGCGTTTTTGCCAGCTCAATCGGTTTTCCGACAGTACCCAAGGGAAAGGCGAGACTCAGAATAATGATAAGTGCCGCTCACTCAAGAAAAGATCTCGATTATGCGATCTCTAAGTTCGAGTTGATTGGCAAGGAGCTCG
>LVBU01000471.1 GCA_001603185.1 Thermotogales bacterium Thermo_02
ACAGTCTAATCATATCCAAAGTCGTCCTCTCTAGCTCTCTTGTTCTTCCAGAAGCCGAAGTGCGTTTCCTGATCTCGGTGGAGAATGATTCGGAGATTCCGACCGGAAAGATCACGGTTAGCGATCCTATTTCCTCGCTCCTTTCTGCTCCATACGATATTGAAGTCTCGAAAGAGGCAACAGTTTCCTTCAGCAGCGAAGAGAGAATACTCGTGGTCGAATTCGACTCTCTCGGTCCTCTCGAGAGTGTAGAGATTGCCTTCAAATGCACTACGGACGGCGGTCTCGCTGAAGGTACCAGAATTGAGAATATGGCCACCGTCTCTGGCGACGGGACTTCAGAAGATTCCGAAAGGGTCTCCGTGAAGATCTTCCACGGAAGTCTGGAACTTATAAAGCTCGCCTCTCCTTCGATTGTTGAGCTGGGGTCGGAGATTACTTATACTATCGAGGTGTCAAACCCCAGTACCATAGCGACTGTAACTGAGCTTAGACTGGAGGATAGAATGCCGCCCGGGACCTCTTACGTTGATGGAAGCGCGAGCGTAGACGGCGAACCCGTAGAGCCCTTGATACTTGAAGATATGCTGGTCTTTGATGACCTGAGAGACCTGAAGCCCGGAGAGAAGTTGAAGTTAGTCTACCGTCTGAGGCTTGACGAGTTTACTGGAGAATCTCTAAAAAACTCGGTCAAGGCTATCGGTACGATTCAGTCACAAGAGTACAGCACCGAAGTGGTCACAGAACCCTCTGTCGTCGACGTGCGTGTCTTCAGACCTATGAACACGGGTACCGGAATCATAGGCAGAATTTATGTGGACGAAAACGGAAACGGTTACTATGACGAGAACGACAGCAAACCTCTACCCATAAGGCTGCTCCTTCAAGACGGCTCCTTTGTCGTTACGGATAAAGACGGTCTGTTTCATTTCGACAGGCTAAAACCGGGACTCCACACCGTCAAGGTGGATATAGACGTGACACCTTACAGGCTTTCTCCGACTCAGGATAGCCGATCGCTTGGGGACGACAGATCTTTCATGATTGAGACGCTGCCGGGAATGTACACTATCATAGATATACCCCTGCTCAAAAGAGAGAGAATCGTCGAGACGATAACATACAGAAATCCGCTGACTCTAAGAGGTTTTGACGCCGCGTCACTGATAGTCTCTGGAAATCAGAGTCTAGATCCTTCTATGTTCTCCGATTACGGTTACATAGTGACACCGTTGAACGGACAGGAATTTGTCGGTGTCGACAGACTCATGGTAGAGGTGGCAACGCCCATAGAAAGCCGCCACGCTCTCTATGTAAACGATATCATAGTTCCCGAGAGCCAGATAGGTCAGAAGGCAAACGACGCAGACGGCCTCTGGTCATTTGTGAAGTACTTCAATGTGAAGCTCACTCCCGGAAGGAATAGAATACGGCTAGACTGGCAGGACGGAACGGCGAAGGGGAGCAAAGAAATTGAGGTATATCTCTCCGGAGAGCCCTTTGAGTTCAGAGTCTCGACCGAGCCGCTTATACTCACTGCCGACGGCGTGACGGAGGCACTGGTCGTAATCTCGCTGGTTGATGAAAGGGGCGTCCCCTCATCGGTCGGTGGGACTCTTATTATTGAAGGTCTCGATTCGCATATCGTCCTGGAACCTTCTGAATGGGACGGAACGAGATTGAAGCTCGAAAACGGAGTATCAAAACTTAAATTGAAGCCCACGGCTCAGGCCTATGCAGTAGAGTTCTCTGTGAGGTACGGCGATCTGTCTAAAGATGTTCGTCTGGAGTATGCAGTCGAATCGCGTCCACCGCTTATAACAGGAAGCGCACAGCTTCAGTACAGCTTCAAGGACGGCTCGCTGTCCATCGAAGGCGGTGTTTTCGGTCGTCTCAACATCGACAGCGGCTTGCTTACCTTCCGCTTCGGCGAAGAGAGGTCGGCTGACTTCGATACTTATATTACCCATGGCGATGAATCGATTAAGGGTACGCTAGCTCCGTCATCTCGCCCGTATTTTCTGCGCTATGAAATCGGGCATTTCAACGTTCAACTTGGAGACTATACGTTTGAAAACCGCGGAAGTACGGGCTTCCTGTCAAGTGGAACGGGTCTTTCCAGCGAGTACAGCAGCGATGTCTTTTCCTACAAACTCTTTGTGAATCCTGTTTACAGGGGAAAGAGGACCGAGGAGTTCAGGGGAGAGGGCATAAGAGGTCCTTATTACCTGTCTGAAGTACCGGCTTCTGGAAGCGAGACTATAAGCCTAATCACCAGAGATAGCGAAGGCGAGATTATCACTCGACGGGTTTTGAGAAGGGGAGAAGACTACACTCTATACAATTCGAGCAGACTGCTGATCTTCAGTAAACCCGTTCCATATTTTGATCTGGACTTCAACCCGGTCTGGATCGAGGCCGTTTATTCGGTTGATTCGACCTCACCGGGCGATCTCGACATGATGGCGAACCTAACCTACTCTTCTTCGGGCTGGAAGTATACCCTGACCGGACTATTCAGAGGTCTAAGCCAGGGCTACCGGTTTGCTTCTTTGAAGGCGGACGGAAGCATTTCCGAAGGCCTTTCGCCTTCGCTGGAACTGCTGGTCTCCTCGGACGCCGGAGACTTTGGTCTGCGGGCCGCAGGTTCGCTCAAGTTTGCCAGTATGATAGTCGTCGGAAATCTTGAAGCTCACCTGGATAGAAACTTCAGGGCGCCGGGCAATTCCAGACCCTTTTCAGGCTTCGGATTCAGTCTGGAACTCAATCCAAAGCTCTTTGAGCTGAAGTTGCTATCGGGATACAGTTTCGACGAAAAGGCCAGGATGGGAACCCTCTCGCTCGAGCTGCTGAGAGACTTCAAAGTGGGACAGATCATGACGGAAGTCTCGTTAAAAGAGACTCTGATACACAAGCAGAACGGTCTGGAAAATGAAGTCCGGCTCACTGCAAGACCGAGGCTATCGCTAGACAAGACCAGGCTCAGCGGGGAAATCGGTCTGGGACTGAGGGGAGTCAGTCCGGTCGCCGGTCTCTCCTTGAGGACTGATTTCGGTATCAGCGAGTCTCTATTTGTGGGAGGAGACATAGTCTTTGACTATTCTGGAGCGGGCAAGGTAAAACTGTCGCTTACTCCATACATCCTGAAGAAACTTGGAAAGGTCTCTATAACAGCAAAAGAGAAAGTGGAGATTCTTCCGGATTTAAGGTTCGCTACAATAGTCGGCTTTGGCTATACGCTGGATACCGGGAAGATAGATCTAGAAGCGACTCTTTCTGACAGAGTCTCAATTGGAGCCGGTTATACGGCCTCCTATTCTCCGGGCATCGTCAATCTGGATTTCCTTTTACAGGGCAGACACACTCTCGTTGGTTCCAGTACCGAGGACTTCTATGCCCTACACGTAGGTATAGAGA
>LVBU01000472.1 GCA_001603185.1 Thermotogales bacterium Thermo_02
TGTCTTACCGTCGTCGCCGGTTCCGGTTGATATACTCATCTCATTCACCCCTTTCAAGTAGATTATATTCCATGTTTCTCTCTTATGTGTAGTAGTTACCTGTGATAGTTTTGAGCAAAAAAAGCCGCCCGCAAGGGCGGCACCGAATGAGCGTGCATATGAAATCATCATGCAACGATCAGATTATATCATAGCTGGCTACAAACTATTACTGACCTTTCTACTGAAGGCTTTGAATGATTCCATAACCAGCATCAACGGCAGCGCAAGAACCAGACACACCATCCATTGAATCGGGGAGACGGGGGAAACTCCGAGAAGACTCTGGAACCAGGGGACGTTCGTCGCCAGTATGTGCAAAGCGTGAGCTCCGAGCACACCCAGTACTAGTAAATAGTTTCTTCTCAGAGGGACTTTAAATAGAGACGTCTCCTCAGATCTACAATTGAAGACGTGGACATTTTGCATCAGTACAAAAAGCATGAGCAGTATATTTCTGGCAGCGACTTCATCCCATCCGCTGTTAAGCAGAAATAGCCAGGCGAAGAAGGCCATAAATCCCATTGTTGCACCGGACAGAAGCGTTTCTTTCAGCATGAGTCTGTCGAAGATGCTATGATCCGGTCTTCTCGGAGGCTTTCTCATAACTCCCGGTTCTCCTTTCTCGAAGGCCAGAGCGACGTCCTGTATTCCGTTGGTAACGAGGTTCAACCACAGAATCTGGACGGCGAGTAGCGGGAGTGGAAGGTTCAGGGTGACCGCCAGCACGAAGAGAATAAGTTCGGCGGCACCGGTCGAGATAAGAAGATAGATGACTTTTCGTACATTCGCATAGGCGAATCTTCCCTCTTCTACTCCTGAAACGATCGAGGCGAAGTTATCATCAGTAACAATTATCGAACCGGTTTCTTTAGCTACATCCGTTCCAGAACCCATCGCCACCCCGATATTGGCCCTCTGGAGCGCCGGTGCATCGTTCACTCCGTCTCCGGTTACTGCAACGAAGTGTCCCATGTTCTTCAATGCTTCGACTATATACAGTTTCTGCACAGGTGATACTCTTGCGAAGACGCTTGAAGACTCTACAAGTTTTCCGAACTCTTCTCCTTCAGGATCTCCGGCCTCTTCAAGCTCTCGTCCGGTAACGACGCTCTCTCTCCTATCGGTAATGCCTAGTTCCAGAGCGATAGCTCCAGCCGTCGAGGGGTGATCTCCGGTGATCATCACTACTTTAATCCCGGCCTCCTGACACTCTTCTACTGCCCCTTTCACCTCGGATCTCAACGGATCTATGAAACCGACAATGCCGGCGAATTCAAGATCATCCAGCTCTTCTGGGGAGTTATCAACCGAGTCGACCTGACCGCTGGCAAAGGCCAGAACCCTGTAACCCTTACCTGTGAGTTCTGAAGACTGTCTTTCGATGAAACTTCTGTCGTTTTCATTTCTTGATTGAGAGCACATAGCGAGTACTGTTTCCAGAGCCCCCTTAACTGCCAGGAAAGTCTTTCCTTCAGACTCATAAAAAGCAGCCGAGTAACGGTTTGCCGACTCGTATGGTACTTCCTTCAGTATTCGTACATTCTTTATGACTTCCTCTGGAGTGAGACCGCCTTTGTAAGTCAAGCCAAGCAGGGCAACGTCCATAGCGTCTCCACTATGCTGCCAGCTACCGTTTTGTCGTTCGAGTGAGGCTTCATTTGCGATGCTAGCGATTTTCAGAAGATTCTCTACTTCTCCTCTCTTCTCACCGATTTCGATTATCTCGCCGTCGCCATTATAACCTTCTCCGGTAACTTCCATGGCCTCCCCGGAAGCGAGTTTTAAGATCTTCGCAGTCTGCTGATTCACTGTAAGGGTGCCGGTCTTATCGCTCGCGATAACTGTACAACTCCCCAGACTCTCTACAGCCTCAAGCTTCCTTACGATGACGTGCCGTCGTGCCATTCTGCTGGTGGCCACGGAAAGGGCCACCGTTAAAGCTACCGGCAGACCTTCTGGAATTGCGGATACTGCGAGCGCGACAGCGAGGAAAAATACATCCGAAAGCTCATAGCCCTGGAGAAAGCGTATCAGTGCAAAGGCTCCCGCGGCAAAAAGCACCAGATAGGCGACTTTCTTGGTGAATCTCTCCATTCTGATCACCAGAGGAGCTTTACCCTTTTCAGATGACGAGACTACCTCGGCTATCTTTCCGAGCTCCGTTTCCGAGCCGGTGGCCACGACAACTCCCTTACCCCTGCCTGTGATAACCATCGAACCGGCAAAGGCCAGGTTGCTTCTGTCTGCGATTTCCAGTTCTTCGTCGATTTCCTTGTCAGTCTTTTCTACGGTTGTAGATTCACCCGTAAGAAATGACTCATCGACTGTCAGGTTATTGGTGCTTGTGAGCCTCAGGTCGGCCGAAACCTTTTCTCCGGATTCCAGCAGTACTACATCGCCTGGCACAAGCTCGCTTGAATCTACCGTTACTGTCTTTGCGTCCCTCACTACTCTCGATTCGGTCTTCAGAACCTCCAGGAGCGCGCGGGCGCTCTTTTCCGCTTTGAACTCCTGAGTCGCTCCAATCACGGCATTTAGCAGCACAACGATCAGGATAAAGAACGCATCGTCGGCTTCTCCAATCAAGACCGATACAAGGCCTGCAGCGAGCAGTATGTAGATTAAAGGGTCTTTGAACTGCGATAGGATTATCTTCATGAGTGAGATGCCCTTTCCCTTTGGAAGGGAGTTTGGACCGTATTGTGCTTTCCTTTCCCTGATGGCTTTCTCGCTCAGCCCGTTCTCAGAAGTTCCCAGTCTTTCGATCGTTTCGGAAGCTGAAATTCTGTACCACTGGGTTGATGAAGCTTCAGTGACTCTCTCTTCCATAAGTCTCTCCTCTCTATCGTAATCTGTTTAGCGCTTCATAATATATTATAGAG
>LVBU01000473.1 GCA_001603185.1 Thermotogales bacterium Thermo_02
CATATAGGGTAAGCAAGTCAAGTAAATGGATGTTACTTTTGCGTTTCGAGCATCTTACTCTAATTGCAAAAGGAGGTGTTAAAATGTACACGGAGGTGCTTATGACTTTCGGGGAGAGATTGAAAAATTTGCGGAACGGCTCGGGGCACAGCCTGAGAGGTGTGTCGGAGAAGATCGGTATTCCGGTGTCAACCATCAGTAATTATGAGCAGGATTTTAGACGGCCCGACTTCGAGACCCTCGGGAAGTTTGCCGATTTCTTCGACGTAAGCATTGATTATCTTTTGGGGCGCACTGAAGATCCTCACGGAGAGGATGAATTGCCGAAGAAGGTATATAGAATAAGAATGAATCTAGGTAAATCCCAAGAAGAATTCGCGGAGATGGTTAATCTCACGCCAGACGAGGTAAAGGCCATCGAAGAAGGGAGGTTGGAAGAAGAGAAACGCTGGCGTGCCTGGATATCGCTTGTAGTAGGGGGATTTTACGAGCGAGGCATAGCGAAACCAAAGGGGGAGTTTAAGACTGTGCCGATACTCGGAAAAGTATGCGCCGGGAATGGTTTCCCTGCGAAAGAACAGATATTGGGGTTTGAAATCGACCCCACAGGTCAAGCCGATTTTATTCTCGAAGTCAAGGGCGATTCAATGTCTCCTCTGATTAACAATGGAGAGAGGGTATATGTAAAATGGCAGAACTTTGCGAATGACGGGGATATTGTAGTCGCCTATATAAATGGCGATGACGGAGTCATTCGGAGGTTCAGAAGATTTGATTATGTAGTTGTCCTCGAGCCAGAAAATAGAGATATAGCCGACGAGACTATAATCAATCTTAACGACAACCCCTCTTGGGGGATCATTGGTATCATATTGGGGAAGTTTCACAGCTTCAGAAGATAGCTTTCGGGGGAAGCTGCGAACGGGGTTCAATAAAAAGGGGGTATGTAGATGAAAAGGTTATTCCTCTTCATAGCGCTTATCTTAGCTGTGTTCTGTGCTGCTTTGACCCCTATAACTCTTAACTTTGGCGACGCGACGGCCATTTACTTTGAAGAGTTCCTGGACCTATTTGATGACGTGGCTGAGTATGATAACGCTTCTGTCGAGCGCGTTATAGATGGGGATACGATAGTCGTTATAAGGCATCCCAGACTGAATATGCTGGAAACCGTACGTCTTATCGGCCTGGATACCCCTGAGACCGTACACCCAACGAAGGCGGTTGAACACTTCGGCAAAGAAGCTTCCAACTTTGCAAAGGCTTTGCTAGATGGAAAGAAAGTTATCTTATCCTATGACTGGGACCCCAAGGATAAGTACAACCGTGTGCTGGCTTATGTATGGCTTCCGGCAACCTATGAAGGCAAGACGTACAACGTGTTATTTAACCTTGCTTCTATTTGCAGCGGTTATGGCTTCGCTTACACTTCTTTTTCTTTCAAAGATTATTACATGGAGATCTTCATTGAAGCCGAAAGACAAGCAAGGCTAAATTCAATTGGCTTGTGGTCTGATAAGGCCTTCGGAGAAGAACCTAAAACGGTTCCTACGCCCGAATATGACCCGATCGTCTACATAACAAACACAGGGACCAAGTATCACAGAGACGGGTGCCGGCATCTTAGCAGTAGTAAGATAGCTATAAGGCTCTCCGAAGCAATAAGGAGAGGGTACGGGCCTTGCAGCGTTTGTAGGCCGTAGGAAATCCTTCTGGTATTCTTTAGGGGAACCGAAACGAGCAACTAAGGGGAAGGCATGGATAAGAAACGACTCATCAGCGATGTCAAATGGTGCATGGATCAAGGATATAGCAAGGAAGAAACGGTCAATTTCGTTGTGCCTCTTTTCTCAGACATTTCTCGAACAGATGTTGCCTTGTTATACGACCAGCTAAAGCGTTCTTTAGAGCGGGAGAACATTCAGAACATACCGGACAGAGGCAAGGATCAACCAAAGCCCAAAGCAACTCTAATAGGTCTGATATTCATCATTGGGGTCGTGGCGATCATTTCTACGATGTGCAACACAATGTGCAAGCCCTTCGCCGATAAACCCAAGACAGATAGCGACTATCTGAATGACAGGGTTTACTGTTATGTGGTAGCGAAAGATTACACCAAGAAGATCCTTGTCTCTCCGGCGTCGGCAAAGTTTTCGTCCGCTCCCCTGATCAGATCCAGAAAGGAATCCGAAGGTGTCTTTGTCTATTACATAGACTCCTACGTAGATTCTCAGAATGCCTTCGGAGCTATGTTGCGAAGTAAATTCTCCGCATCCGTGAGGTATTACGTAAAGCAGGATAAATGGGTTGTCTATGAGTTTGAGTTCTACTAGAATATAGGCATAATGGATAGTAACTAGGCGATACGAATCTTGTCGGATGGATAGTATAATGAGGTTGAATTTCGAAGGAAGTTTTTTTGTCTTTGTTGATTTCATATCTAAAGGGAGGTCTCATAATGGCTGTATTGTCCGATGCTCGGATATTAGAGTATTTGTTTGACAAAAAGCTGACTATCAGCCCAATCATTTACGACCATATCCAACCTTCTTCAATCGATCTCACTCTGGATAGAATAATCAAAGTACCTAAGCCGGGTCGAATAGTTAATATGCTTGACAAAACCGACGATTGCTTTGATGAGGTATCTATCGAGACATATACATTAAGACCGGGCGGTTTTGTCATGGCTCAGATCAGGGAAAGGCTTAAAATCCCTAGAAATCTTATGGGCATGATTCAAAACAGAAACAGCATTGTGAGGCTCGGCCTAAACCTCGGCCTTTCAACCTATATAAATCCAGGATACGAAGGGCAGCTTCCGATAGCCATCCATAATATTGGGGCTTTAGAAGTCCCGCTTATACCCGGCATGAGAATATGTCAGCTTGTTTTGCTAGATGTTGAGCCCGAACCCCACAGGGATTATAGCCAGCGAGAAAACTCAAAATACCAGGGTGAATCCGGATACCTCTTGTCAAAAATATACGAAGAACCTGAACTGAAAGAATTTCTGAGAAAGAAAAAGAACGGCGAGAACGTCGATTCTATTTCCAAGTTTCTGGAACAGAGGCTTCGTGAGAAATCCAAAGATATTCGCGAGCAACTCTCAGAAGAAGAGCTGAGAGAAATCGGGCTTCTATGACGCTGAAGAACAAATTCGTCACGAAATTCTCGAAACTTTTCGACGAGAGACTTTATAAGGATTTAAGGCCGTTTATTATCAGGCAAATCAACAGCGACAAAATGCGCCAATATAAAGAAGAATATAAAATAAAGCACGGAAAAGAGCCTGGGGAAGAAGAAATTTCGCGTTTTGTAGAGATTATGATTGAAAACGACCAGGTGGTGCTGGAA
>LVBU01000474.1 GCA_001603185.1 Thermotogales bacterium Thermo_02
AAGAACGACTACGTAAGAACCGCTCTGTCCAAGGGCCTGAAGATGAATGCCGTGCTCTTCAGACACGTGCTGAAAAACGCTATTATACCGGTAATAACAATTCTGGGGATGATCACGGCCAACATCCTCGGCGGCAGCATAGTGATAGAACAGGTCTTCACACTTCCCGGGATAGGACGGCTGCTGATTAACGCTATCTCGACTAGAGATCTTCCGCTGGTCCAGGGAATGATACTGTATATCTCGCTAATGATAGTGATTATCAACTTCCTGATAGATATCGTCTATACCATAATCGATCCCAGGATCAAGCTGAAATAGGTGGTCGGATGAGGAGAAAGAAAGTAAGCCTGCACATAGGAATAACGATCATCGTTCTGCTCCTGTCGCTGATGGTAGTGAGCTTCTTCTACACGCCGTATCCCGTTACAGAAATGAACAGGCTCGAGAGGTTCTCACCGCCGTCGGCGAGACATCTTCTGGGAACGGACAACTTTGGGAGAGACGTATTCAGCAGAATAATGAAGGGCTCACAGACGGCCTTCTTTGTAGGTTTCCTGGCAGTCTCGATAGGAAGCGTCTTCGGGGTGTTCATAGGGGCAGTCTCGGGCTACTTCGGTGGTGCTCTCGACGAATTCATAATGAGATTCATGGACGCAATGATGGCCTTTCCCGGTATCCTCTTCGCCCTCATGTTCGTCTCTATCTTCGGAGTTGGAATAAGAAACACGATTATCGCTATCGGAATCATGTCGATACCTTCATTCGCGAGGATAACGAGGAGCGGCTTCATTCAGCACAGAGAGCTCGAATATGTCAAGAGCGCCAGAGTCAAAGGAGTAACAAGCGGCAGGATTATCTTCCACCACATTCTTCCAAATGTACTCTCTCCGATAATAGTCGCTGCATCTATGGGCTTTTCCAGCGCAGTTCTCGCCGAAGCGGCCCTGAGCTATCTCGGTCTGGGAATTCAACCGCCCGATCCCAGCTGGGGGAGAATGCTCAGTGAATCACAGGTCTTTATCACCCTCAGTCCGTGGTATGCGATTGCTCCCGGTGTCTTCATAACTCTGATAGTCCTCGGCTTCAATTTCCTCGGAGATGGCCTCCGCGACCTCCAGGACAGGAGGCAGTAATCGTTATGAATAAAGGGGCAGCGCCACTAATGAGTGTAAGAGACCTGTCAATTGGTTTCAGGACGAAGGCCGGTCTCGCACGTGCGGTGAAGGGCATTTCATTCGACATAGCCAGAGGCGAAATCTTGGGTCTGGTGGGTGAATCAGGCTGCGGAAAGACAGTCACCGCGCTCGCGATGATGGGTCTCCTTCCCGGAAACTCGCAAGTCACGGGTGTTCTCGAATTCGATCTGGAAGATATCGTCAAGATGAATGAAGAAGAGGTAAGAAAGCTGCGGGGCGATGAGATCTCAATGGTATTCCAGGAGCCCCTTACTTCCCTCAACCCTCTCTGGAAAGTGGGCAGGCAGATCGACGAAAACCTGCAAATGCACACCGACCTTGACAGAAAGGCGAGGTTCGCAAGAGTAGTCGAGCTGATAAACGACGTGGGCCTTCCAGACCCTGAGCGGCTGTATCACAAGTATCCACACGAACTCTCGGGAGGGATGCGCCAGAGAATCGCGATCGCGATTGCCATAGCGTGCCGACCGAAACTGATTATCACAGACGAACCGACGACGGCGCTGGACGTCACGATCCAGGCGCAGATACTGGAACTCCTGAAGAAGATCAACGACGAGACCGGTTCGTCCGTCATCTTCATCTCTCACAATCTCGATCTAGTAAGGGAGATATGCTCATCTGTCTGCGTAATGTACGCGGGCTTCATAGTTGAGAAGTCTCCCGTAGAGGTCCTTTTCTCAAGACCCGATCACCCGTATACTATCGGTCTGATGAAAGCGATTCCGAGAAGGGAATCTAAGGGGAAGAAGCTTACCGACATCCCCGGAAAAGTCCCTTCGATAAACGACAGACTTCCCGGCTGCCCATTTGAACCGAGATGCAGTTACGCCTTTGAAAGGTGCAGAGCAGAAATTCCTCGATTCGTGAGCCTCTCGGACGACCACTACTCAATGTGCTTTCTGGCGGGTGAGTCGAGGTCAAATACCCCACGGCTAAAGCCGTGAGCTTGTTAAAGCCCTATTTGACTAGCCTAAGTGTTTCGAGTACTACGTTATCGGCAAATGTATAGGCACCGTAGGATGCGTTCCCAAGTCTTACGCTCTGCGGTTAGTGGTTAAACAGTCCTGATGGGTAGGGACAGTGC
>LVBU01000475.1 GCA_001603185.1 Thermotogales bacterium Thermo_02
ATGTTGTAGAGCCAAGATTTGCTTTTGAAGAAAGAAGTATGCTACTATAAACCAAAGAAACCAGTAGAGTTTAAATAGTTTAGAATTGAGGTGATTGAATGGACAACCTTAAAGAGAGACTTCTGGAAGCCACCGCCATTGAAATTGAGGAGAATGGCCTATCCTTTACCATGAGCGATATTGCGAACAGACTGGGGATAAGCAAGAAGACGCTCTACGAGTGCGTAAGCAGCAAAGAGGAAGTCATTAACTCTCTTATCGACGAATCCAGGGACAGCATAAAGAGGAGACAGCTGAGTATTCTTGAGAAAAGCAGTTCAAATGCCGTAGAGAAGATAAAGGCTCTGCTTACGGTTGTACCGGACTTTCATCTCGCTTTCAACTACAGAAGGTTGCTTCAACTGAAGCGCAAATACCCTGGAATTTACGAGAGAGTCGTTACTCTCTTTGAGGATGATTGGGAACCAACCTTTGAGCTAATGAAAAAGGCAATGTTCGACGGAGAAATGAAGGACGTCAATCTCTTCCTCTTCAGGGAGATGTATTGCAGTGCAGTTACTTCGCTGTATGACGAGAGAAAACTTGAAAAACTTGACTTGACTTACAAGCAAAGCCTTGAGGGGATAGTCGAAATCCTTTTAGGTGGGATCCTAAAAGGACAGGAGCGATTGTAATGGAGAATACACTTGTTCAGGAAAAGTTGGCCGTGAAAAGGCTGCCTGCAAAGATCAAGATCGCTTACTCTCTTGGTCAGCTCGGCTGGTCTATTCTATCGGGAATAATACAGGTCTGGTTGATCTGGTTCTATAACCCACCTGCGAACGTAGCGATACCAGAGATAATACCCAGAGGCGCGATCTTTGGTTTCTTGACTGTGATTGGTCTGATAACCATGACGGGACGGTTCATTGATGGAATAACTGATCCATGGATAGCTTCCTTGAGTGATCGTAGCAGAAATCCTAAAGGGCGAAGAATACCTTTCATGGCGAAGGCAGTCGTTCCTTTCACTTTGTTCACCGTATTCGTCTTTCTCATGCCAGTATCTAGTTCATCGATTCTGAATACAATCTGGTTGACCGTATCACTTCTGTTGTACTATGTGTTTTACACAATGTACGTGGCACCATATTTTGCTTTGACTTCCGAACTTGGTTACACGGAAAAAGATCGTCTAGATCTCTCCACATACATCGCACTTACGTGGTTTATCGGATACATAATAGCGAGTGGAGCATCTTTCATATGGCCGATTTTTCAGAATATGGGTATGAGTCTGGTGTCTGCTATAAGATTATCTATAGTCCTTCTATCCGTGATCGGGTTCATTTTTATGATGATTCCAGTATTGGTAATAGACGAGAGAAAGTTTGTGACTGTCAAGCCAAGCCCCAAGAGTTTCAAGAGCGCCTTGAAATCAGCATTCAAGAACAGGAATTTCGTCATCTTCGAGATCTTCTTTCTGGCATACGGTATTGCGATCACCATCTTCCAGACTGGAAACGTATTTTACGTCACCGTTCTTCTCGGTTTCGATGAGACGTGGGTAACGATCATCACTGCCGTAACTGGCATTATGGCATTCGTTCTCTACCCCGCTGTGAATATATTTGCAAAGAAACTGGGTAAGAAACGACTTTGCTTCTTCGCGATGATAATGCTCATATCTGCCTATCTTTACTGCGCTTTTCTGGGTGTATTTCCCTTTGCGCCAGTAATTCAGGCCTTTATCTTCGTCATAATGGCAGGAATCGGATTCGCAATATTCGGAATCCTTCCAAACGCTATAGTTGCAGATATCGCGAAGAACGATGGCGACAGAACGGGCGAATACAAAGAAGGTATGTTCTTTGCAGTGCAGACCTTTATGAACAAGCTTGGGCAGATGATAGCTATGCTGATGTTTACATCAATTCTTCTTCTGGGTAAAGATCCGGGAGATGACCTTGGAATACGTCTTACAGGAATTGTTGCATCGGCCATTGGTTTTGTGGCGCTCATTATCTTCACGAAATTCCAGGACGAGTGAGGGAGGTTCACTGATGACTATCCTTGTTGTTGCTTCCATATTTCTGGTGGCCCTGTTGTTTGGAGCTGCGGTATACCTTGCAAGGGTTGCTTACCACCCGAAAACCAAGAGCTATGATGAGACTTTTCAGATGGAGGTCGAGAGAGACGGTTTCGAACGGGGCTTCTTCGAAAGACTCGACAAAAGAGACTTCTACATTGACTCGGACTACGGTTATAAACTTCATGCTATTTGGATTCCGTACGAAACATCCAGAAAGACAGTTGTATTCGTACACGGTTATACCTATACTCTATTCGGTTCGATAAAGTACATCGAGATGTTTATGAAGAGAGGATACAACATACTGGTCTACGATCACAGATTCCATGGAAAGAGCGGAGGTAAAGACTGCTCAATGGGCTATTATGAAAGACATGATCTCAAGAAGGTCGTCGACTGGGTGAAAAGAGAAACCGGAGATGGCTCTATAGTGGGAACTCACGGTGAATCGATGGGAGCTGCAACCGCTCTGCTTCACGCAGAAATTGACAATAGGGTCTCTTTCGTCGTTGCGGATTGTCCGTACCAGAGTGTTCGAGACCAATTTAAGTATAGATTGAAGGTTGAATACAGGCTTCCCGGTTTTCCGATCCTGAACCTGTCTAGTCTTATCTCAAAGCTGATGATAGGAGCGTTTTTTGGAGAGATATCACCCCTGGAAAGCGTGAAAAAGCTAGACTGTCCCGTGCTGTTTATACACGGAGACTCCGATGCATATATACCTAAGGAACACTCGATAAACATGTACAACGCAAAGAAAGGGAAGAAGGCACTTTATTTGACACCGGGCGCAGATCATGCCAGATCCTATGTGACAGACAAAGCCGAATATGAGAGAAGGGTCTTCGACTTTGTTGATTCAGTGGACACTCAGGGAGTTGGAAAATAATGGCGGCGAAGACATTCTCTTTGAGAATCAAGTCGATGTACGGCTGTGGAGACATGTTTGCGGGGGGCGCCTTTTTGCTCATCGGGCTACTCTTCCTGAATTATCTAACCGACGTGGTCAGACTCTCGCCTGCGATGGCAGGCAGCGTGTTCATGATCGGAAAAGTATGGGATGCCGTTTCGGATCCTCTTATGGGAGTCTTGTCCGATAGGACCAGATCAAGGTTTGGTCGAAGAAGAGTCTACTTTCTGATAGGCATCTTTCCAATATTCTTCACCTTTTCGATGCTTTGGTACTCGCTAAATATTGAATCAACCTTCTCAAAGTTTATATACTATATGAT
>LVBU01000476.1 GCA_001603185.1 Thermotogales bacterium Thermo_02
CCGCCCCGGGAATCGAGCCGATTCCTCCAAAGACAGCCGCTACGAATGCCTTCATACCAGGAATGAAGCCCATGTAAGGCCAAACCTGGGGATACCTTATCGCCCAGAGGATACCCCCAATACCTGCCAGAGCAGAACCCAGCGCAAATGTTATTCCGATAACTCTATCAACATTGACGCCCATAAGTGATGTCGTCGGTATATCAACGGAAACGGCTCTCATAGCCATCCCAATCTTTGTCCTGTAAATGAACCACCAGAGAAATACCAGTGCAATGGCCGTTATCACTAGAGTTATTATAGATATTATCGGGAATCTTATTCCTCCTACTATTACCTCTCTGCCATAGCGTGTTTCGACCTGTCCACCCAGAATTATCATCTCGTTAAGAAACTGTGGAAATATTGTTCTGAAGGATCTCGGAATTCCAGAGAAGACAACAACTGCAAGACTCTCAAGAAAGAACGAGACTCCTATGGCGGTTATAAGTGCCGAGATTCTGGGTGCCTTCCTGATAGGCTTGTAAGCTATTCTATCGACACTGAATCCGAGAATTGCAGCTCCGGCGATTGCGAGTATGGCAGCGAAGTACCACGGAAGACTGGCCAGAGTAACCAGAAAGAAGGCGAAATAGACTGCCATCATGAATATATCGCCATGAGCGAAGTTTATTAGCCTCAATATACCGTATACCATGGTGTACCCTATTGCGATCAAAGCATAAAGTGAACCGAGACTAAGACCATTAACGAAGTTCTGAAGCAGGGTTTTTGGATCCAAGCTTGCACCTCCGGCAGTGACTACAACGAAAGAGAAGAAAGTAACGGGGCCTGTGGACAGGCCCCATCAATTCTATGGATTGATTGTCGTGTCGTAAACGAACTTTCCGTCCTCAATCTTCACTATTGCAACGGACTTTATCGCATCGCCGTTCTCGTTGATTGTTATGATTCCTGTTACTGCCGGGAAGTCCTTTGTCTGACGTACTGCCTGGGCAATAGCTTCGCGATCTGTACTACCCGCTCGCTCGATAGCATCTCTTATGACAAGATAAGTGTCGAACCCGAGAGCCGTGAATGTTCCGGGAGCCTCTCCGAACTTCTCTGTATAAGCCTGTACAAAGAGCTTTGCGTTTTCTGTTACTGCGGGACTGCCTGGATCGTAGTGTGTGGTGAAATACAGTCCGTTGACTGCTTCTCCGCCAATTTCGATTGTTTCCGGCACGGCAGCTCCGTCTCCAGATATTATCGGATCGTAGAAACCAAGCTGTCTTGCCTGAATAGCAATGAGAGCTATTTCCTGATAGTAACCGGGAATGAAGAAGGCATCGGCATTCTTTGACATAGCATCAGACACCTGAGCGGTGAAGTCCTGATCACCGGACTTGTAGTATTCGTAGAAGACATTTCCGCCAAGCTCTCTTGCCGTGTCTCTGAAGAAATTGGCAAATCCAACTGCATAATCCTGTTCTACGTCAACGAATACCGCTACGTTACTTGCCCCCATGTTGTTAAAAGCAAGCAAAGCGGCTGCAACGCCCTGGAATGGATCGCTAAAACACACACGAGATACATACTTTCGGTTCTGTGTAACGAGCGGATTAGTGGAACTCGGAGAGACCATCGCTACGCCGTTTTCTTCGGCAACCGCGCCTCCCGCGATTGTATTCGAGCTTATAACCTGCCCGATGATAGCGACAACCTTCTCCTGTTCTATTGCGCGACGGGCAGTATTGACTGCCTGGACCTTGTCAGAGTTGTTGTCGAGCAGAACTATCTCGATATCCTGACCCAGAACCTGTGGGAACAACTCATGAGCGAGGGCGACTCCCTGCCAGATCATCTGACCGAAAGCAGCTACACCGCCTGTCATGGGTAGAATAGCCCCGACTTTGATGGACGAGAATGTGGAAATCGAAAGAATGACGACTAGTACAATTAAAACGAGTTTTCTCATACTCTTACCTCCTCCTGAAGTGGTTACAAGTATGTGAGCCTAACTCAAAATAATCTAATAAACGCTATAAAGTCTGAATAATGGCACTCAGAGTAAGTAAAGGCAAATACTCAGATAATTGCTTCCCCGGACGGTGTTATTCGAAACTTTTCGTATTGAAGGAATACTAT
>LVBU01000477.1 GCA_001603185.1 Thermotogales bacterium Thermo_02
AGCTCATACAAAGCCATTTGAAGTTACAGAAAATTCTTATAGATGATTGAGTAGATCTGGGATTTTACTGAGACTGCAAAAGGCCTCAAAATGGGGAGGTAGGTTTCCATGAAGAAAAGAGCGCTCACTCTAGTATTTTTCATATTTGCTGTTCTTGGATTGCTTTTGCTGCCCAGTTGTCTGAAGCTCTGGGGAGAGGTGAAGATAGAGGCCGGATTCTCTCAGACCACAAAATGGCCGCTTCTGAGTCAGAACGAATTCAAAGCAGAGCTGTCTGTCTCTAACACCAGTGCCGCGGTCAGTCTGGAGATCGTCGCGGACGGCTTTGTATCTCAAAGCAGTATCAAACTCGAAAAGGGACAAGCGACTGTGGATAATCTGGTCATTGAGAGTAGCGTCAGGGAGTTGACACTCATTGCCAGAGATGCAAAGGGGAAGGAGCTTGCCAGAAAGACTGTCGCTCTAGCTGCCGCTGAAGACGGATTCATAACGGGCGCAGTCGATAGCCGCACGGGCATCTATATAACTGCCGCCTCGTTCCCGGTGGATGGCGACTTCTTTCTCATATACCCTTATGTGGGATGGTTCGGCCCGGCAGATATCGATGGAGAGAAGCTGTTTGTATTCTACTCAGCGGATTATCTGGAAGAACTGTCGCCGGTAAACAGGTACAAGCTCAGCAGGGTAATACTCAGGGCGGAAGACCCTGCAAATGTCGACGAGGCAGCCTTCCTCCTGAGGGTAGAAGACATCTGGAAGTACTTCGACTTTCCCGAAGCCGCCAAGAAAATGGACTATGAGTTTGCAATCGGAGACGATCTCATAAGTACAACCGCGGCGGATGTTAAGTCTCGCAGAAGATTCGATATTAGAGACCGTGTCTATCTTTACACTGTTGCCTTTCACGCAATTCCCGAGGGCTGCGGAGATCCCAAGATCAACGCCGGTTCGGTGATCCATCACGGAAGCTTCTGTGCCGAGGGAACAACCGACAATCTTTTTGCAGACGCCTTTCCGGGTGTTGACTATGTATTTCTCGCCTGGTATGACGACCCTGGAATGGAAGAGGCTCACAAGATAGGAGAGTTCGATCCTTTGCTCTATCATCTAGCTGCAGGCGAGGTCCCGCAATTCCCGCAGAATTTAGATATCTACGCCAATTACGGGCCGGCCTATTTTGAGATAGCTATCGATATCGATCCCTCGGATTCTGGGACGATAACTGTAGACAATGTTGAAGTAAGTATACCTTATGCGGGAGACCACCGTTACGGAGAAGAAGTCAGGTTGGAAGCCTTCCCTGCAGATTGCTACGACTTCGTCGGCTGGTATGAAAACGGGACACAAGTCAGTATAAGCAACCCTTACGCTTTCGTAGTCTATAATGAACGAAGTCTGACCGCCAGGTTCACAACAAGCCAGCATGCTGTCAAGATCGATCCTGAGCCTCAAGGCGCCGGAAAGATCAAGGTGGACGGCGCGGCAGCAGTGGAAACATACGAAGCGACTCACCTGTGTGGAAGTAGCGTCGAGGCAGAAGCGGTGCCGGGTGAGTGCCACTACTTTCGCGACTGGACCGAAGACAGCCTGGTTTTGAGCACTGAGAGGACATACGAGATCCTGGTAAACGGTGACAGAGCAATCAAGGCGAACTTCCTTAGCTGGGATGACCTCTTCGATTCGCTGGTTACCGTCAGTGTGTATCATGGATTGGGTATTGCCTCTTACAACATCGTTCTGAGAGGCAACGCATCGGAACTGCCGCCGGAGGTCGTAGAACTCGAAATCTGGCCGGACACGGGAGTCTTGTTCGTCGGGGGCTATGGAGAAGAAGAAGGCCCTTTCTCGCAGGGAACGCCGTACGCGCTGACCGGTGCGAAGCTCGATGCTACCGACTGGCCGCATGAGATCACGCTCACTTACGGCGAAGGCGAGACGCTCAACGATTATCCCAAAAAGCTGTTCATAAGAGTCAATGAAGCGCAGACTTGCGTCGTCGAGATCGCTGTCCCTCAGCCGGCCTGGGAGAACTGGGGCTCCAGTCATTCTCTGTTTACAGAGGCCAGTCCTGAAGAGGGAGGAATAGTCGAGGGAGCTGGAACTTACGAAGCGGGCCAGAAGGTTCAACTTACGGCTCTTCCAGCCGAGAACTTCGAATTCGTCAACTGGACGACGACCGCTGGCGATCTTGAATCTCCAAACGATGCGGAAACTAACTTTAAGATGCCCACTGAAGACGCGACTGTAACGGCAAACTTCGTACGCGCCGGCTACAAAGCCTCCTTCAAGGAAGTAAACAATCTTGCAGGTGTATCGATACAGCTTTATAAGTATTTTTCCGATCCATTTAACGATTACCTCCCGGTGGGTGATCCGTTGATCACAGACGTAAATGGCGAAGCATCCACCAATCTCGAGAAAGGCTCCTACCAATTCAAAGCTTCAAAACAGGGATATGAAGACTTTGAAGTTGGTTTTGACGTGAACAATAAAAACCTTGACTTCCAAATCGCCATGCAGGCAAAGAGGTACGCGGTGAACTTCAAGACTACCGCAAAGGTTCTCACAGGACTGTTCGAGATCAAGATCTACTCGAAGGCGAGTATGGA
>LVBU01000478.1 GCA_001603185.1 Thermotogales bacterium Thermo_02
GTTTCGTGAGGAGCTATTCCAAAAAACAATTATATCGTTGGCTCAGCAAGCCACTAGACCCTACATAGGCATTACCGCTCAGCGACGATTGAAGATCCGTTGGAAGCCAATCGACCAGCAGGATCGTGTTGTTGAAATCCTCTCCGCCTACGACGACCTGATCGAGAACAACCGGCGGCGGATTCAGTTGCTGGAGCAGGCGGTGCGGCTGCTCTACAAGGAATGGTTCGTCCACCTCCGCTTCCCCGGCCACGAACACACCCAAATCATCAACGGCGTACCGGAGGGGTGGGAGAAGGGCGTGGTAAGCGATTTCTATGATACAGCATCGGGAGGCACACCAAGTCGGAAGAACCCAGAATTCTACGGCGGTACCATCAGGTGGGTGAAAACTCAAGAACTAGAGGATGGATTCTTGTTTGATACCGAGGAGCATATAACTGAGAATGCAATCAAAAAATCTGCGGCAAAGCTGTTTCCTGCGAATGCTGTTCTCATAGCAATGTATGGTGCCACTATTGGACAGGTTGGTGTGATTGTTGAATCATCAACCTGCAATCAAGCCTGTTGCGCAGTTATGCCAAAGGCTGAAGGAACAAGCTACGAACATGCATTCCTGTTTTTTCTCAACAACAAAGAGGGATTGCGTAATCTTGGGCAAGGTGCCGCCCAGAAGAACATCAGTCAGCAAGTCATTCGGGCGTACGAAATGGTTCTTCCTGATAAGTTAGTACTGAATATGTTCCGAATTAATGCAGGACCATTCCTTCGCCAGATTCGAACGTTACATGCGATGAATCAAAAACTCACCAAAGCCCGCGACATCCTCCTCCCCAAACTGATGAACGGGGAGGTGGCGGTATGAGCAGTCTCAAGACAATTGAGAAAAGGGTCTTTGAAGACCTGTTCGGGATGGCGAACGGTTATGTACTCGACTTCTCAAACAACACCTTTGCCGAGTTTTTCCGTGAGACCGCTAATATCGACATCTACGCACCAAAATACGATTTCAACGGAGATTCCAAGGCCAGGCGTTTGCGGGCGTTCTGGGAGACCGAACCGGATGCCTTGGTCGGCAAGGTACTCGCGGGATTGCTGGAGGTCTGTCAATACAACGCCACACGTAATGGACAGACAAAAGACTCTTCACAATACGAACAGGCTGCACACATTGTTGCCCGGCTGACTGGCAAAGAGCCTGATCCGGTGGTAACCGAGCAAGAATTCCTGCATCGGCAATATCAGAACATCTCCATCAAGAACCTTTCCGTCGATCCCTATTTGGTGCCGGTGTTGGAGTCCCGTTTGACGGAGGCGCAGCAATGTCTGGTATCTGCTCCGCTGGCGACAATATTTCTGTGTGGAAGCATCCTGGAAGGCATCTTACTTGGCGTTGCCTTGGAAAAGCCAAAAGAGTTTAACCAGGCCGGCAGTTCGCCGAAGGACAAGGAGAACAAGGTCAAGCCGTTCCACGAGTGGTCGCTGGCAAAGTTTATCGACGTCGCCCACGAATTGGGGGCTTTGAAGCTGGATGTCAAGAAGTTCAGCCATGAACTGCGGGATT
>LVBU01000479.1 GCA_001603185.1 Thermotogales bacterium Thermo_02
TTCCTGTTCGACAGGTTTGACAATCTCACTATGACACTCTCTCTGTTCTCAGCCTTCTTGATTGCGGTAATCTCGCAGGTCTTCGAACCGATCTCGAAGGGAGCTTTGGGTACTCTTCTCATCTGGGTCATACTTATGGGTGTCTTCAGATAAAGCGAACTCCTCTCGAGTGCGCTATCTAAAGAATCTGTGAAGAAGAGCGCATATTCGAAAGTCATCTCTCCAATCATCTGGGCTCCCGGCGTTTCGATTACCGGACCTGCGTTCCGTTTCATAGAGTAGAGAGTGTAAGGCGAGCCGATATGGCCTGTCGCTCTGAAGAGAGTCAGCTTCAGACCGTCTTTTGTGTTTTCGAACTCGTAAATCCCCTTCGGGCTGACGGCAAAGCCATAGAACCCGTCGAGCTCCTCGGCTTCACCAAAGAGGCTATTGTTAGGGTAGAAGGGTGGAGGGTTCTCTATCCAGTTGGGAATCTCCTTCCAGACAAAAGTCTCTTCCTTTTCTCTTTGAACAACATCGAAAGGAGTCTTGTAATAGAAGTAGCTACCGGGACGAGAGCTCCAGAACTTCACCTGTAATCGATGGTTCTTGCAGTGGTTTTCGACTTCAACCCTGAAGTCAACTATTCTTGAACCCTTTACCAGACTGACAATACAGTTTATCTTCAGTTCTCTCTCTATCTCGCTTCTGCTACTGCCATCTCTCTCAAGCCCAACAGGAACACTTAAGATATACTCCAGCAATAGCGAGCTTGCAAGTCTTCCGTTGTGAACTACATCTAGTTTTTTCACGGCCCCATAGCTGCTCACTACTTTATTGAACAATGGTTCGGAGTAAACGTATCCGTCGCCGTTATCTCCTGAATCCTCAAAAAGATTAGTATAAACTATCCTTCCGCTCTCTTTATCGGTTATCTTAAGAGTGCTGTCTTCCATAATATCCACGATCAAGTACTCGTTTTCAATTGATCTGGCCGCACCCGCACTACGGCAGGAGTAGTTCAAGGGTCTCTCAGAAAGAACGAGAGAGTACTTCTCAAAACTCAAACCCTTTATACTGGATTCAATAATGCCCTCAAGAGAGTTGACGGATTTCAACGGAGCCGATTCATCATAGTAATTCAAGGCCTTAAGGTGCTTATCCAGGCCGATAATCTCAAAGGGGACTTCATTTCCACTTGAGTCTAAGACGATCGGAAGTTTGCTGCTGTCAGCCATTACGCTCTCGGGCAGGTCAATCTCGATCTTGAAGGCTCCGTGGACTTCGAACTGCGATGGGTTGTAGATTACAAATGAGGATTCGTCTCCCCCGTTTCCCGCTTCACAAAGCGCTGCCAAAGAATCCTTAACGATGTTCGCAGAAATCTCAATAGAGTGTGCGAACCTGCTGGATACATCCAGATGAACCCTGTCAACACTGCAGCCACCTATACTGTCGTGAGCAAGATTCTGCAGAATGAGTTTCCATGAACGGGCGAGGAATGAAGCCGGATATTCTCTTCCGGCAAGCCAGGCCATAGTTGAGAGCGGCTCCGCGTAGTTTTCTATAAGATTCAACGCCATGGCATTTTCGCGTTTGTTGTTGTATCTTGAAGAGAGAACGTTCGGAAGTATGAAATTGAAGTATCCTCTGCTCGAGGTATTAACCTGCCTAAGCTCACCCTCCAAAACTCTCAGCGGAGACTTTAAGGAGAGTGCTCGCTCTTCTAGTTCTCTGGATAAATCGTCGAGCAGTGCCTGCCCACACTCCAGATCACTGTCTCTTTTCGCGATACCTATAAAATCTATTATGGCAGGATTGACTCTCTTGTGGTCGCAACCGTCCATCAGAACTACGAGATCCATTTGGGAATTTGCCACAAAATCATCTATGGACGAGAGAAAGAATGAGACGTCTACAGGACCGCCTTCCGGGGTGAAGGCGAGATTGCAGTATCCTAGTCTCTCCGGAAGCCTGCAGGTAAGCAATCTGCTTCCATCGGCCCCTTTCCAGATGAACTCCCACGGAAGATCATCGCCAGAAACTCCCCGCCATACTAAAGCCGTCCTCATGCCAAATTCGCCGGCAATCTGCGGGATCTGAGAGTTATGACCGAATGTGTCGGGAAGATATACGAGCCTCTGGAGTCTGCCAAATTCACTTTCCAAATTTCTGCCAACTAGAAGGTTTCTGACTATCGCCTCGCCGTCGGCCAGAAACTCATCGAGCTGGACGTACCATGGACCGATTCCGATTTTTCCCTGTGCTACGAGCCCTTTCAGGGTTTCTCTCTTTTCTGGTCTTATTTCGAGATAGTCCTCGAGCGCCACTATCTGTCCGTCGAAATTGAAACACTCGTATCCGCCTTCGCCTTCCAGAAGCTCGATAAGCTCATCCACGACCTTTACCAACCTGTATCTGAACGACTCAAAAGACTCGTACCACTCCCTGTCCCAGTGGGTATGCGAAAGCACAAGCACTTTTCTCATGATTCAGTGACTCTTTCCATAGTCGAAGGCCGTGTCGAAGAGCTTCAAGACCTTCTCCGGATCAATTTCCATCTGAATATTATGAATCGAAGCGAAGACGAAGCCTCCGCTCGGCCCGAAGACATCGATCCTCCTCTTCACGTCGTCCTCGACCTCCTTCAAATCTCCGAAGGGAAGGACATGCTGCGTATCGCACCCGCCACCCCAAAAAACGATGTCTCTGCCGAACTCGCCTTTGAGCTTTACCGGATCCATGTTCTTCGCATTAGTCTGAACGGGATTTAGAACCTGAATACCGGCATCTATGAAGTCCGGTATAAATGGATAGATAGAGCCGCACGAGTGGAGAAAGATAAAGACGTCGGGTTTTAGCTCGTGTATGTAGTCGCAAAGTGCTTTCAGTCTGGGCTTGAAAAGACTCCTGAAAAGCCTGAGAGAGATCTGCGTGTTTTCCTGAGTACCGTAGTCATCACCTATCTGTACCAGGTCTATATCATCACCCACGGCATCGAGGTAATCCTTGAGGTCTCTCTTATACTCCTCAAGAAGTCTGTCAAGAAAGTATTCGACAAGCGGCCGGTCGGTGATTATTCTCTCCATAAATTCCTGATAACCAAAGAACGTGTGCCCCACTTCGAAGAAGTTGCCGCCAAAGGTTCCCATGATTGCACAGTCCGTCTCTCTCCTGATGCTGGAAACCTGAGCCTTTAGAAAGGAAAGCTCCTCTGGGGATATCCCAAGCGTGACGACCTCGTCAATCTCCTCTCTGGAATTTGCGCCGGCCAGCGGGAAGTATTTTCCATCAAAGTAGTAGCCTCCCGGCGGCATACTGGCTATAACTCGCCCGTCTCTGATTATGGCGAGTGAGCCGTCGGGCATCTTCTTCGGGTCGAAGCCAGAAGGGAAGAGATAACAGCCACCGTCCTTGAAGATATCCAGTTCGACCCAGGAATCGATCTTCGAACCAAAGCCGCCGTTAAGACGCTTCAACTCCACAACGTCTGAGTGCACCCTCTCTCTTATCTCGCTCTCCACTATAGCAAGTTGCTGGAAGACGTCGAATACCCTGACGGATCTGTCCGGTGTTTTTAGATACTCCTTGAGTTTTCTGTAAGCGATAGCGTGGATGCCGGTCGATCTCATTCCTCCCAGATCAATCGGTATCCTGTCGCCCTCTCTGTGATTCAATGCCGATAGAACTCTTTCGCGCGACGTCATCTATTACTCTCCTCCCGGTATCATAATTTCACTTTCTTCAGTTCAAAAGGAGAGAGACCGTAGCTTATACGGCCAGGTACAGTCACCTCTCCGGGCCTACCTTCAAGCTCCTTGCAAAGAGCGACGATCCTTCCGTCGGAAGCTCTCCCATCGAATACGATCTCGACATTATCGCTCGCCATGAGTTCGAAAACTTTTCCGGAACTCTCTTTCGGAGCACCTTCAAAAGTGACCAGAGGCACTCTCTGAAGAATAGCCCGATTACTTAGACTCTCGCCTTCAAGAGAGAGTGTGATCGAAAAGTCCAGCGGTTCACCGTTTAGGTAAGGGCTGGCAAATCTATTCTGGAGATTGCTGCTAAAGAGCCTGAAATAGAGATCTCCGCTTTGGTCCAGTTTTCTCTTGAATCCGAGAGGTGAAGGACTCCCGAAGTCCACGAGATTTACGTTCTCCAAACCGATATTTAGATCAATATTATCATCTCTCACTTTCAGTGCATAGAGAAAGGCCAGCGCATCGCCACAGCTTCCACTTAGCATTTCCTTAATCGCCGAGATTCTCCCGCATGTGGAGTATCTTATCTCCGGCTTTTCCGAATTGATAGAGGTCTCGAGAAAGATAAAGTCGGAAGGTCCCACATCGGAGATATACTTGAATCTAATCTTTAGCACCAACTGTCTGAGAGTCTTCGGCAGTATGTACGTCTTCGTGAAAGGGCTGCAATAAATATCTAGAGGTTCAAACTCGGCTACCATTCCAAATTCCGATCCTCTGAGCCGCCACTTGCACGGGAGCGGCAGATAATCTTCTTCCCTGCCAGGAGAGCCTTTGCCGGAGTAAAGTTCGTCGTGACTCGGAGCGTTGGCGAGATCTGCCGAGGGGTTCAAAGGCTGGCGCACAATGATCAGCCTTCCGATTCTTCCTTCACGCGCGACTATGTCGATACCACTTTCCCGATCGACAAACGAAACGATGCTTCCATATTCGTCGAATCCGATCGTGAAGAACTCGTTCTTTAGTTCAATCGGTCCGACACTCCATTCGCTCTCACTCTTTCGCCCTTCTACTTTCTCGGGGCGGAAGACTCTGTACTCGTAAGCGTCCAATCTTCCCGGTAGGAAATAAATGGAATCATCACAGACTATTGAGGGAACGGTCATATTCGTCTCCGTGTTAACTATATCTACGGTATCTTCGCCTGCCTCTTCTCTCTTCAAGTGACAGATATCGTTACGTTCGATATGAGTCGAGTTGAAGACCACGATATCTTGTCCAATCCCGAACTCGCTCTCTCGGAGACGCTTGAGGAGTCTTTCACTATCTCTGTTTGCTTCGTAGATCCAGCCGTAACCCTGTGTAACGGCCGTTAAGATCTCCTGTGGGTCATTTGATAGATAAAGCCCTCCCCCGCCCGAGTGTTCGTTGAAGCCGGCCAGTTTCGTGTACAGAGCCTCAATCTCTTCTTTCGTGAGACCGTCTCGCAGGGAGTCCAGCAATGCCGCTTCGTTGAGCCTTCCTGCAAGCAATAGGGACATGGCGTTTTCTCTTGGATAGGCTAGCACGTTCGAGGTCCACCAGCCGTTGAATTCGCCGGTCGCCTCGTCTGTGTTCTTCAACTCTTCTCGAAGCGCTTCGAAAAAGCCGTCAACTGTCGATGTCGTGATCGAAGGGTTTCTCCACCTTTCGTTCCAGCTTTCGACCAGTTCGACAGGCTTGTACAAAGGTTCACGATTGTCTATGGCCATTGGAATCGCGTAAGTTACGTATTCATATCGCTCATCATGCAACTCTTCACATTTGGCCAGTATCTGGGATTCCAGTTTCTTGATGTCTCCGTCGAAGAATTTATATCCCTCTATATAGGCCCATTTGGGATCGCTAGTGTACCACGAAAGAATCTTTCCGCCACCGGGAAGTCGCCACCAGAATGGAGATTTGATAGTTGTGTACACTTTGAAGGGTGCAAGAAAGTTGTTTATGGAGAGAAAGAGGTTCTCCACCCCGTAGAAAGCTAGCAGTTCGAGGAGACCGGTGCTAGCTCCGGGTACATCACTCAGAAAAGCACTCTTTGTCCTTACGCCCTCTTTCTCGAGTGACTCCGTTTTCTTCAGGGCGTGGTAGAGCTCTGCGAAGGTCGTTCGGTCAGTGTAGTGGTGAAGGTAAAGCGCACCCAATCCGAATTCCTTTTCCCGGAGCAACTCGAGCAGAAAACTCTTTTCTTCTCTGTTCGAGAGTTCATTGAAACACTCAAGCGCCCATGTCGTTTCGATGTTCCAGCGAAATCTCGACTCGGGAGAGAGGGTTCTGCTCTTCTTGTAGAAACGTATAGCCTCCTTTGTGTAACGTGCCTGCAGTCTCTTCACTTCTTCGATAGGCGATGTATAACCCAGATCGACATGTGAGAACATCAGCAGTCTGAACTCTCTTCTTTGTGGAGGGGCGAGCTCCAGATGCCGTTCGATCTTCTCGATGCCGTCGACAAAGTCAAGAGAAACGATCCCGCTTTCGGGAACAAGAAATTCCGCCGTTCCGCCTGGCTCTATCTCTCTGGGAGCTACGGTACTTCCATCACATGATATAGAAACTTGCCCGCCCTTTCCGGACAGGATTCTCACAAGCATAAGTCTGCCCTGCTCGCCGCCCCTTCTGACAAGGTCTGTTGCCGTTACTTCTAGCATAGCCTCAGTTCCATCTATAACGAAGATCTGCATCTAATCACCCCGTGAGACCGTGCCTTTTAACCAGCTCAGTCTGCAGAAATACTCTCTTCTGATCTTCAGAGAGCCCTTTGGTCCTCTCCAGCAATATTATCGCCGCTTCTCTGCCCATCTCGGTAGTGCGCTGTTTTACAGTACTCACAGGTATCTTCAGCAACGACAGATACTCAAAATCGTCAAAGCCTGCTATCATAAGTCGGTCATGCATTCCGGTATTCTCAGTAACGTATTTGACAACGCCAATGGTAATATCTCCAGTGCTGCCAATGATAGCGTCTGGAGGATCATCAAGACTCAGAAGCCTCTCCGTACAGCGGTATCCGGTCTCTATGTGTGCCCCCTCTCCAGACTGGACATAGTCCTTTCTCAGCTTTATGCCTCTGCCAAGTATGCTGTCATAAAAGCCTTTAAGCCTGTCTTTCAAGGCCGTGGCGTCTTCCTTTTGCATGATGAACGCTATCTTGTGTCTTCCAAGATCGAGAATATAATCTACAAGAGCTTTTGAACCGTTCTCATTGTCACTGACCACGAAGTCGAACTTTGAGCGCGGAATGTATCTATCGACCAGAACCAGGGGGATGTTTATAGTATTGAGAAATCTTATCGAGTTCTGATTGAAGAC
>LVBU01000039.1 GCA_001603185.1 Thermotogales bacterium Thermo_02
GGTAATAGACTCTGGACCGGGCGTGAAGACATCAGAAAGAGAGAAGATATTTGAGAGATTCTACAAGTCAGAAACATCCAATAACGATTCTGGAAGCGGTATGGGACTTGCAATAGCCCGTGAGTTTATCGGCTTATTAGGTGGCGAGATAACTGTAAGTAGTGGGGTTGGTAAAGGTAGCGTCTTCGAGACGAAGCTCAGACGCAAGTAGTTTTGGCGAAAAACCCGATTAGTGTTTGTCAGTTGTTCAGGGATGTGATTAAAAGTGAGAGGCATTAAAATACTCTTCGTTCTTTCCGCGGTGCTCCTGACAGCGCTTTACACCCTCACGCTCGCTGGATGTGATAAACGGATCAGAACAACCGTGGTCTCGGTGGGAGACGGAGATAGCATAACAGTGCGCGCTCTAAAGTCAAGCGTAAGATTAATAGGAATAGATGCTCCAGAAATCAGGGCGGGCAGCAAACCGGTAGGAGAGTACGCTTTCGAGGCACAGCGCTTTCTCGAAGGACTTGTCATAGATGCAAACTCGAAGGTTTCTCTCGAAGTGCACGGGACCGACAGCTATGGAAGACATCTGGCTTATGTGTATTTGCCGGACGGAAGAATGCTGAACCTTGAACTACTGAAACATGGACTTGCGAGGCCTCTTACGTATGACGACACTTCACATCACTCTAGAGATATGAAAGTCGCATATCTTGAAGCCTTCGAAAGAAGACTGGGGATTTTCTCTTTGTATGATTCCCGGCAGGTCTTTTCGGCATCCGTTGTCAGAGAAAACCTTCAGCCATTAGCCGTCGGCGGTTTCCTGGGTAGGATTGTCTGGATGGAATTCTATGTTACCGATGTTTCTGGTCTTTCCATTAGCGGAAGAGACGCTGTTGCTAGAATCAGGAAGGAAGAATTCGACCTATTTGCACCGGCTGGATTCAGTCTCGAAGAGTTCTACCGCAAGACTGTTCAGGTCTTTGGGGAGGTGTGGCGGGATTCTTCGGGAAAGGCTCTTATTCTTCTGAGAGATCCGACTATAGAGATCGCAGCTTCAGTTATTTCTGCAGAGGGCAATTGATTTCAATCAATTCAGACATCTGCGAATTCTCTATATCTTCGAAGATATCCCGCCAGCTCAGGTTATATTCTTCTTGCTACCGTGGATGTACACAGGCAGAAGGTTAGACGGAATCAGTATGGTAATCGGCGATTTCGCGGTAATGCAGCTTTTCAGGCAGAGGAAAAGAGGACTTGATACGCGAGCAAAGCCTGTCGCTTCGAGAGAATCGAAATCACTGTGACAAGCGATGACTATTTTGCAGAGATTGCTTCAATTATCTATATCCGGAAGAGCCTTCACGAGATTGGGAATTATTCCGATTGAGACCTTCGCACCTTCTGCAAAGACTTTCTTCTCGGCCGGATTGTCTATCTGGACCAGAATTTCACCCTGATCAGTGGTAACGAATGATTCAAGACTGCCCCCGAGATAGATGTTTGTGTTCACCTGTCCTTCGATGATTCCGGAACCCGGTTCGAGGAGTTTCAACGACTCCGGTCTCGCCATTATAACGGCTTTGTCCCCTCGCTTTATCTCGGAGGAGAACTTTACTATCTCGACAATCTTGTCCTCAAACTTGACTGTGCACTTTCCGGTAGTCTCCAGAACTTCAACGGGAAGGAAAGCGACCTTGCCCACAAATCCGGCGACAAATTTCGAATTCGGATTCTCGTAAATGGTATCGGGTGAACCGATCTGCCTTATGAACCCATCCTTCATTACTATAATCCTATCTGAAAGGCTCATCGCTTCAACCCTGTCATGAGTAACATAGATTGCCGTGATGCCAAGGGATCTCTGAATACGCTTTATCTCCACTCTCATCTGTTCTCTCAAGAGGGCGTCGAGGTTTGACAGCGGTTCATCAAGAAGAAGAACTGATGGTTCGACTATCAAACTCCTGGCGAGAGCCACGCGCTGTTGTTGGCCTCCGGAGAGTTTTGAAGGGGCTCTCTGGGCAAGGTCGCCAAGGCCGACAAGATCGAGTGTTTTCATTACCTTTTCCTTTATCTGCTTTGTGGGCACTCTTCTCAGCTTCAGCCCGTAGGCTACATTGTCAAACACATTCATATGGGGAAAGAGACCATAACTCTGAAAAACAGTGGCCGTATCTCTTTTGTTAGGAGGAAGAAAGGTAATGTCTTCGTTTCCCAGGAAGATTCTGCCTTTAGTAGGCAGCTCAAAACCACCTATCATTCTTAGAGTGGTTGTCTTTCCGCACCCCGAAGGACCAAGAAGAGTCACGAGTTCACCCGCTCCGATCTCGAAGTCGGCTTCATTGACGGCTATTACATCAGCCTTTCCCCTAACGTCTTTAAATACCTTGGTAACGCTCTCTATTCTTACAGGAACAGAAGACTTGGACATAACTTACCACCCCACAAACGAGAATTACTTCAGGTTCACATTCTTCTCCAGATATTCGCTCTTGCGCACAAGAAGTCTCATGATTCCGAACGTTGCGAAAACTATCAAGATCAAAACGGTTGAAAGCACACTTGCAAGGCCGAACCGAATAGACTCCGAAAAGTTGTAGATTAGTACCGTCATGTGATACCAGCGGGCCGAAATCAAGAATATAATCGCGCTTACCGCAGTCATAGAACGGACGAAAGTGTAAGACATACCGGAGATGAAAGCCGGCCTAATTAGCGGTAGTACGATAGTCCTGAATACCGTAGGCGTGTCTGCTCCAAGATCCTGCGCAGCCTCTTCGATCGCAGGGTCAATCTGGCGAAGAGTAGCAACGCCCCCTTCAACCCCAACAGGGAGCTCTCTTATTATGTAGTTGATGACTATTATCGCGCCGGTTCCGATAAGGATAATCGGAGGCTTGCTAAAGGCAAGTATATAAGAAATACCTATCAACGTACCGGGAATTGCGAAGGGAGTCAGAATAAGCCCTTCAAGCATTCGCTTGCCTGTAAACTTCTTTCTGACGATTACTAGTGCCGCAATCATCGCTATCAAACCTGTGCAAAGGGTGTTGCTATGGCTGAAAGCGTGAAGGTATCCATTATAGCCTTTCTTCCTCGTTCAAGCGCTTCGGTTATATTTCGCAGGGTGAATGAATAGTCGATTCCCCAGTTTGCGACAAAACATCCAGCCACTATAGTACCGTAGAGACCGATAATGAATACAATGAACAACGCAAGCAATCCGACGAGCAAATACTTCACCGGTCGCGAAACCAAATCACTCAAACGCGCCGAGGGCTTGCCAGTTACCGTCACATATGACTTTCTGCTGACCCAGTATCTCTGGATTAGAAAGGCGGTTACGGTTGGCAAAAGAAGAAGAATAGAGAGCCCCGCTCCGTGGCCGAGCCTGTTTCTTCCGGTTACTTCAATATAAGCCTCTACCGATAGAACCCGGTATGAGCCGCCAAGAAGCAGTGGATTGGCGAAATCTGCAAGTGAGTTCGTGAAAACTAGAAGCCAGGCACTCAGTACACCCGGAATCGCAAGAGGAAAGGTGATTCTGGAAAAAGTCTTCCATTTGCTTCCATTGAGATCGAGCGAAGCTTCTTCGAGAGTCGAATCAATCGCCTGTAGAACGCCAGACAGTGTGAGGAAGGCAATTGGAAACATTCCGACGGTCTGAACTGCTGTAAGACCTCCAAGTCCGTAAATCGTAAAATCCTTCAGCCCGAGAAGCTGCTTTGTGATCAAACCATTGCTTCCGAACAGAAGAATCAAAGATAGAGATAACGAGAACGGCGGCGAAATTACCGGCAACAATCCCATAGTGCTCAGGAAGCGCTTTCCCTTTACGGAAGTTCTGGTTATAACAAAGGCAAATATGAAACCTATTACTGTGGAGAACGATGCGGTAAGCAATCCCAATCTTACGCTTCCCCATAGTGCACTAAGATACTGCCTTGATGTAAGTATGGACTTCCATGTGTCCATGGAGAACTTTCCATCCTTGAGGAAGGTCAGTCTTACTGCCTCAAACAGAGGGTAAGCAACGAAAATACCGACCATTATAAAAAGCCCGAGAATTATATA
Organism: Thermotogales bacterium Thermo_02; assembly: GCA_001603185.1. GTDB lineage: Bacteria > Thermotogota > Thermotogae > Petrotogales > Kosmotogaceae > Mesotoga. The sequence continues at coordinate 4,066 of LVBU01000039.1, forward strand.
ACCCATAACCGGATCCCGGAAGAATCTCGAGATGAAATAGATTATCACGAATACGGCAAACGCTCCCAGCATAAATATGTCCAGCAGTTGAGAGTAGTTTCTTCCAGCCTCGGCTGACATAAGAAAAACCAGAAAACCGGTAATGTCGTAGCGCGTATCATCAATGAGCGGCGAGAAAACGAGCGAGACTCTCTTGCCTCCAAATGTGTATGAAAGACCGGAGTAATAGTTTTCGAGGTAATAGACACTTTCGAATCCCTTCTTGAAATCTGCCGAATCTCGACTCTGTTCAAAGAAGCTTCTCAAAGATTCAGAAGGGGCGATTATCTCCAGCTCATCCCAACCGGGCACTCCGTTGACATAGATAACATCGGCATCACTGAATTCTTTGTTGACATTCTCGACCCAGCCCTCTGCCGATTCTCGTTCCCGGGGAGCGGCTTCTGAAAGTACATTGACTAGTTGTCTGTGATTGTCCCTGACAATCCTGTCAAAGGAACTTCTTAACGTATCGAAGAGCCAGAAGAGAGCGAGCATAACCAGAAGACTCACAATAGCAAATGAAAGGATTTTCCTCCAGGTAAACAATGCTATCACACCCCAAGAACATATACTCTTAGACTGAGCTCAAATAAGAAAAGAGCAGAAGCTGAGCTTCTGCTCTCGGTTAATTCTTAAAGTCCAGAACCTATTTCCGAAGTCCAGCGGTCGAGGAGCCTCTCTTTGTTATCGGCATCCCAGACGTAGTCCTGGTGCACAGTCCTGATCTCTTCCATACTGAAGGAAAGAGGATGTTTTGGCGCTATCTTGGAGACGGGTATTACATACCAGCTTGCGATAATAGCCTGAGCTTCTTCAGTAAGAATCCAGTCGTACAGTTTCTTAGCGTTTACTGGATCTGGACCGTCCTTAATAAGAGACATAGAAGCGATCTCGAACCCTGTACCTTCTTCAGGAACGTTAATGACTATGTTGGCACCTTCGGCTTTCAATTTGACCATATCGTGGGCATAGCCTATCGCAATCGGAATCTCACCAATTGCAACACTCTTTCCACCAGCAGAACCGGAACGGGTGTACATGTCGATGCTCCTGTCAAGTTTCTTAAGGTACAAGAAGGCCAGATCCTCATCGCCTCCGAAGAGAGAGATCATACAGGTTATAAGGTTGTAGGCAGTTCCGGATGTGTTTGGATTTGCAACTCTTACGAGACCGGCATACTTGGAGTCGAGGATTTCAAACCAGCCAGCTGGTGGCTGAATTCCGAGTTCTCTTGCTCTGTCGACATTGGTCACAAAAGCCAGCGGGCCAAGGTACAAACCTAACCAGTAGCCTTCGGGGTCTTTGAACTGATCAGGGGTGTTTGCAGCTGCTCTGGAGAAGTAAGGTGTAGTTAGTCCCTTTAGCTTCGCACTAATGTGATTCAGGCCAACTCCTCCCACCCAGATCGAGGCCTGTGGATTCAGTCTTTCGGCTTCCATTCTAGCTTCTGCCTCTCCACCTGACAATCTTACCCAATCAACTCTGATTCCGGTCACCTGTTCGTAGCGATCGAAGAGCTCTTTGGCTGCGAGTTCTTCTAGGGTGGTGTAAACAGTGAAAGATTGTGCAGTTAGGGTTACTGCAAAAGCAACAAGAAGAACACTCATAACAACTAGTAATCTTTTCATCTCAGGGAAACCTCCTTGAAAGATGTTGGATTCGTACACGAAAATTCCTGACTACTTTGCACAGCACAGATAATATCAGTAACAATAATAGAATTATATCATGCTGAAGGATTTTAGATCTGAAAGAAGACCTGTCTAGAGT
>LVBU01000040.1 GCA_001603185.1 Thermotogales bacterium Thermo_02
GTCCTCCACTCCTTAGCAAGATTCACAGCCGCCCTACGGAGACTTGAATTGCCCTCCTTAAACTTCTCTTCAAATTTCTCAAAGAGAGTAAGGGCATCCGCGACAGAACCGGCGAATCCCGCAATCACTTTTCCATCACCTAGCTTCCTAACCTTTTTCGCGGTACCTTTCATGACTGTATCTCCAAGAGTGATCTGCCCATCACCCGCCATTACAGTCTTTCCGTTTCTCCTTAAGACAATTATCGTTGTACCGTGCATTTCGGTCATGATTCACCTCCTGGTTCTTCGTATGGCAGCATTCACTATACATGCAATAGTCTGTTCAAAAGACATTCCCATAGCTCTTGCCGACATGGGAAGATCACTGAGATCGGTTAGTCCCGGAATTGTATTGACTTCCAGGAAGTAGAACTTATTCCCTTTCAGTATTCCGTCGATTCTAGCCATATCTCTACAGCCTAGACATGCATAGATTTCAAGCGCCTTCTTCTTTATAGAGTGTTCCAATTCTAACTCCAAGGGAGCGGGGACTGCGAATTCGGTAAGTCCTGCCGTATATTTCGCTTCGTAATCATAGAAGCGGTTTTTAGGCAGTATTTCGAGTATGGGAAGCACTTTTGACCCGCTCTCCATATCAAGTATAGAGACCGTTAGTTCCCTTCCTTCTATGAATTCTTCTAGCAGTATTAAGTCATATTTCCGAAGGGCCTTTCCCGCATTATCAATTAGCGACTCAATCGTATCACAGACAGAAATCCCGATACTTGAACCCTCTCGAGCCGGCTTGATTATACACGGAAAAATATCCCAGCCTACCAGATCGTCAGTCGAGCGGACGCTTCGCCACAGAGGAAGATCTACCAGATCATCGACCAGCTTATAAGTTGTCTCTTTGTCAAAGCAAAGGGAACTGACTCTCACATCTGAACAAGTATAAGGTAGTCCAGCCAGTTCCATGAAGCCCTGAATTGATCCATCTTCACCATACTGACCGTGCAGAGAAATAAAGAAGAGATCGGCCTTAAGAGTCAATAGCTCGCCAATATTGCTTCTCTTCAGATCGAATGGTAAGACTTCTATGTCAAGCTTTTCAAGAGCGGCAATGACGTTGTTTCCACTCTTAAGAGAAATCTCTCGTTCACTGGATATCCCACCGTAGACAACCGCAATTCTCACTTCTATTCGCCTTCTCCGACCGCTACTTCTTTCTTGCAGGTCTCGCAGTAGTGGATTTTCTTCCCGTCTTTCTTGATCTTAATGAACAGAGAGGAATCACACTCTTTACACTTGACCGTCGAGGGTTCATTCCAATATAGTTCGCCACAGTTTGAGCACTTGAAGTAGTTCTTTCCCTTCTTGCTTCTAAGCTTCTCGACGGTTCCACCACACTTTGGACAGGGAGCCTCAACGGTGATGTTCCTTGTGAACTTACACTTCGGGTATGCGGAACAGGCTATGAACTCTCCGAAGCGTCCCTTTCTGCGAACAAGCTGAGATCCACATTCAGGGCACGTCTCATCAAGTTCGACTTCCTTAACTCCTCCAGTCGGGAGATCCTTTAGCATGACTTTTCCATCAACAACTCCCGCAAATAGAGTCATGTCTATCGACTCATTCTTACTGCATTCAGGGCACTTCAGGTAACCGCCGTATCTGCCGAAGACTACCTTGAAAGTGCCTCCGCACTCGCACTTCCTGTCCGTGAGGAACTCAATTCTCAGCTCCCCCTTCTTTATCTTGCCGTCTATATCGTCCAGATCTTGCTTAAAGTCGTCGTAAAAGTTTCCCACTACTTCTTTCCATTGTTTCGAGCCGCTTTCAATATCATCCAGTTCGCTCTCCATATTGGCCGTGAAACTCGTATCGACGACCTCAGGAAAGGAATCAGTAAGGAATTCGTTTACTATCGAACCTAGAAGCGTAGGCCTAAGCTCCTTCGCCTGGCGTAGAACGTACTTCCTGTCTATGAGTGTAGAGATTATTGTCGCGTAAGTCGAGGGTCTCCCGATGCCTCTTTTTTCCAGCTCTTTCACCAGCGAGGCTTCTGTGAATCTTGAGGGAGGTTTCGTCATGTCTTCTTCGGAGCTGAAAACGGGATTCTCTATTACTTGGCCCTTATTATAACTCAGGAGACTAGTTTCTCTAGAATTCTTTGAGAGGACCTTTTCAAAGCCATCAAATGCTCTTTCTTCGCTAGATATGCTGAAGGAAAACCTTTCTTCATTGTCTGTCGCCGTTACTTCTGTCACAAAGTATTCGGCGTTCGACATCTGCGAAGCTATGAACCTCTTCCAGATTAACGTATACAGTTTGAGAAAGTCCCCGGAAAGCAACTTGGAGGCTATTTCTGGATCGTTCTCCGGATAGGTAGGTCTGATTGCCTCGTGGGCATCTTGTATTTTCTTCTTTCCTTTGGTCGGTTTGCCCTGCCCCACATAATCGTTCCCAAACCTGTTCTTGATGATCTCAACTGCTTTATCCCTTGCCTGTGCCGATATTCTTGTCGAGTCGGTCCTCATGTAGGTAATAAAGGCGATGTGTCCTTTATCCGTCTCGATCCCCTCATAAAGTTGCTGAGCCACTTTCATAGTTCTGCTTGCACTCCAGCCAAGATCGACTATTGCGCTCTGCTGTAGGGTCGAAGTTATGAAAGGCATAGGAGCGGTTCTTTTTGACTTTCTCTTATTCACATCCTCGATATGCAGAGTCGAGGAACGCAGTTCTTCAATTATCCTGTCTCTATCTTCCTCTTTCGTTATGGACTTATTGTTGAATTTCTTGCCGTCAATCTTCACGAGAGAGAATCTATCGTCTCCGTTGTTCATGAAGATCTTGAAGAACCTGTGGGGTACGAAGACAATAATCTTTTTCTCGAGCTCCGCCATCAATCTCAAGGCTACTGATTGAACTCTCCCCGCGCTAAGACCCCTCGCAATAGTTCTCCACAACAGAGGGCTGAGTTTGTAGCCGACTATTCTGTCGAGTATTCGCCTCGCAACCTGTGCATCGACTTTTGACATATCGATAGTTTTCGGTTCTTTTACAGCGTCTTTTATTGCCGCTTCAGTAATCTCGTTGAATACTATTCGATTCTTGTCTCCTGCAGACAGTCCAAGAAGCTCGGCGATGTGCCACGCGATAGCCTCCCCCTCTCTATCAAGGTCGGAGGCAAGAAAGACCTTCTTGCCCTTGGCTTTCCTTTTGAGCTCTTGTATAACCTTTTCTTTGCCTTTAAGCGTTTCATAAGTTGGTTCAAAAGTCTCAAGATCTATTCCGAAGGTTGAGCTGGGAAGGTCCCTTATGTGTCCCCTAGATGCAGTTACTTCGTAACTCCTTCCGAGAAATCTCTCGATTGTCTTGGCCTTTGCCGGGGATTCAACTATAACTAGTTTGTCGGGCAAATCATCACTCCGTTCAGTCGCCTGATTTTCTATTCTTCATGAACACTCTTCTATTAAGAAAGCGATCGTAATTGCTCCATGCCGAGGTAGAGCCGCTGAATTCTCTCTCTTCGATCTCTCTGAACTGGGCAACCTTCGAATCGAGGTCGTCGGCCATGTGAAGCAGTATCGCCTCGGTTGTCTTAGGTATCACGGGAGAACCCCATTCCATTTCACCGTGATGAGAGAGAAGCATGTGTTTTATCTCGATCTGAAGATAACGTGGAAACCCGGTGAGTCGGGAAACTGCTTTGTTTATTATCTCGATGCCCATTGGAATGTGTCCGACCAATTCTCCTTCATTTGTTCTGTCGATTCCAGTTGGTGTCAAAGCATATTCATAGACCTTGCCAATATCGTGGAGCAGCGCACCAGCAACAAGTAACTCTCCATCCACAGACTCTGAATACTTCAAAGCTAGAAACTGGCAGAGCTCCGCAACGGCCATCGTATGCTCAAGAAGACCACCTTTGTATGCGTGATGGACCTTGGCAGCAGCCGGCGAAACGATGAATTTCTCGACGAACTTTCTGTCGTTTTGAAAGATCTCGATAAGCAGTCCCTTTATATGCTCATTTCCTATTCCGTTTACCGTGCTCAAGAGAGCATCATACATGCTAGGTATATTCTTGTTGGTTATTGCCAGGAATCTTTCGGGATCGTACTGGCCTATTTCGAGAATCTGTACCCCATCAGAGTCAACGTTCAACTGTGTTCGATCCTCGTACACAACTACTTTTCCCGAAATCCTGATTACCGTACCCTGTTCCAGCCTACTGTCATTCTGTTCAGCATTGAACCAGTCAATTGCTCTGATTGCACCGGTTCTGTCGGAAAGGGTCATAAGCAGGAACTTCTTGCCGTCACGAGCTTCCTGGATTCTTTTCGAGTGGACCTTAAGCACGGAAAGCATAGTGCTTCCAGGTCTGAGGTCAGAGACGAACGGGTAGCCGTCTTTGTTTGACTTGTCGTGATCGCTGCTTATCTGGCTTAGAATCTCATTTCCAATAATATCGCGGAGTTTCATATGGTTTCTCCTTTCGAGTAGATCCTGGGAACCCTGTGCGAAATAGCGCAGGTGATTTCATAATTAATAGTACCACTCCACTCGGCCAATTCTTCAGCGGTTATTCTTTCTTCCAGCTGGCGACCTATGATAACTACTTCATCGCCAATTACCGGAGAGTCTTCTAGATGAGTTACGTCCACAACAAACTGGTCCATGCACACCCTTCCGATCACCGGACATCTCCTGCCTGCAATGATAACACAACCCTTGTTAGAGAGTTTCCTGCTGTAACCGTCCGCATATCCTACAGGTATTGTTGCAACGATCATCTCTCTTTCGGCAACAAATGTCTGTCCGTAGCTAACTCCATAGCCGGGGTAAATCTTCTTCACAAAAGAGACGCATGTCTTCCACTGAAGAATTGGTCTGAGATTGGTGTCAACATCAACTGAAGGCTGAAGCCCGTAGATCGAAATCCCCGCCCTGACAAAGTCCCGCTCATCATGTTTCTGTGTTAAAACTCCAGCGCTGTTTGAGATATGATTTAACAGTTTCACGCCGGACACTCTTGCGGCCTCCTCGATGAATTTCGCAAACAGCTCCTGTTGACGTGAAACGAGTGGACTGTCTCTCTCGTCTGCCGTAGCAAAATGAGAGTAGGCGCCTTCTACCGAAATCCCCTTTTCGATAGCACGCTCATAGAGCTGTATGGATTCTCTCCATTCCTGACCCAACCTTCTCATGCCCGTATCCACAACGAGTTGGAAGCCGGGAAGTATATTGAGAGCGAGCCTTGAGAGTTCGTCGAGCTGTGCAGGAGAGTAAAGAGTCAGAGTGAGTCTGTTCTTCCTGGCAAGAGGCACTAAAGAGAGATCTACATAGTTAAACACGAGTATGGGAATTTCGATTCCCGCTTCTCTCAGCTGAATTCCCTCTTCAAGAAATGCGACAGCAAGAGACTCTACTCCAGTTTCCTGCGCTACTTTTGCGAGTTCCACTGCACCATGGCCGTAGCCATCAGCTTTGACTACAGCCATAAGTTTTGCTGGACTGACCCTGTTCATGAGATATAAAAGGTTTTCTCTATAGGCTGAGAGGTCTATAAGAACGAAGGTCCTTCTGCTTTTCATAATACCTTCTTGAAAAAAGCGCGCCTGGCGCGCTCTAGACTATACTGCCCTCGTTATCTTTCCAGCTTTTAGGCACTTGCTGCAGATCCTGACCTTCTTCACTTCTCCATTTACAACCGCGCTCACCTTGTGAATGTTCGGTTTCCACCAGCGCTTCGTCTTCCTGTTGGAATGGGAAACCATGTTCCCAGTACTCGGAGACTTGCCACAGATATCGCAAACCTTGGACATGAATTGTGTCCTCCTCTCAATTTACACTACACTTCATTATAGTAAAGATGCATCGGCTTTTCAACTCACTAGAGAAAACTAACTCATTGCCTGGGTGTTGTATGTGCAACAGCCAGTTTCATGCTAGTATTATTTTTGAAGGAGGTTTGTATGAAGAGATTATTGCTGACTTTCGTGGTATTGATTGTTGGTTTCTGCGCTGCTACCAGCAATGCCGATCTGAAAAGAACACTGGATGAGCAGTCTGACAATCGACAGATAGCACTTGAAATGGGCATCGCTTATCATAACGAGGGACTGAATGGAGACAAGAATTCTGTTCAGAAAGCGATTAAGCTGCTTTCAACCCTTGTTGACGATGACATGGAAGGACTGGCCACTGCCTACCTTGGTTCTTCCCATCTCTTGCGGGCTCGCGACGACTGGAATCCCTTCGGAAAGCTTTCGAATCTTAACAAGGGCTACGAGTATCTCGACAAGGCCGTAAAGGAACACCCTGATTACATTCTAATAAGGATTATTAGAGGAAATGCTTACATGAATATACCCACTATCTTTGGCAAGCTGGATACTGCCATTTCCGATTTCGAAAGAGTAATCGAGTTGTGGCCACTGGAGAGTGAAGTCGACGAGATAATTCTAACAGTGAGATTGAGGCTTGGAGAGTCTCTGATGAAGAAAGGTGACAGCGACGGAGCCTATTATCACTGGAGATGGGTTATCAGAAAGGCACCCGATTCACCTCAGGCAGACCTCGCAAAGGAGCTGCTCAGGCCATGATAAGAGAAGTCGATGCCAGGAAGCTACCTGATGGCTTCATTGAGATATTCTCGAGCTGTATAGGCAGACCTGGTGATGCATCTGAGATAGTGGGGCTCTACGAAGAACCTGGCTGGAGATTGTTTGCGATCTTCGAAGAAAGAGAGATTGTGGCAGTCGCGGGACTGAAACTAGATAGTCCTTCTGAGCACGAATTAGTGCACCTGGCCGTGAAAAAAGAGAGACGATCGAAAGGTCTCGGAAAGAAGATTATCGACATTCTAACTGGTGCCTTCAGACTCTCTGATCTCTTCGTCTGGACGGATGATGAGGCCGTTGGCTTCTACAAGAGTATTGGTTTCCGTATCATTCAGGAGGAGACGACACTTCACGGGATAAAGAGATACAAACTTGCAAGATATGGGATGTATTTTAGTGGAGGGTATTGCAACCATGTTGATACTATTTTTGACGAGACTTGACAGATACTGGGACGGAAAACTTGATGAACTCAGGGCAAATTTTCCCGAACACGATTTCGTGGCCTACGATAACTCAGATAATCCGGCTAAACTGCTTGCGGAGGCGGATCTTGTTGTGAAGGGTTCACTTACGGCCGGTGAAGTCGAACTTGCCAAAAATCTAAAGGCGGTGGTCGTTCCGTGGACAGGTGTCGACGGACTTCCTTTGAGAGAATTGAGGCACCGCTCTATACTTGTTGCGAACAACCATGGAAATGCCAGAATAGTAGCCGAACGTGCCTTTGCTCTGGCGCTAGCCCTAACTGGCAGAATTGTTGAGCTCCACAATAATATGGTGAAAGGTATGTGGCTGGGAAGACCCGATGGAAAGAACTCGCAATGGTTTTCGATACTTGGAAAGAGCTGCGCCGTGCTGGGCATGGGTCAAATAGGCCAGAATATCGCCTCGTTTCTCAAGGCCTTCGATTGCAGAGTTCAGGGCTTCAAAAAGCATATTAGTGAAAATATCGAGGGAATAGACCTCCTCACTGAGAATCTTGAAGAGGCGATTGAGGGAACCAATCTGATCTTCGTTGCACTGCCTCTTACGGCAGAGACAGTGGGAATGATCTCACTTGAAATACTCCAGAAGATGAAAGGAAAATACCTGATAAACATCGCCCGGGGAAAAGTGATAGATGAAGAAGCTCTCTACGAAACACTGGTCGATGGTACTCTTGCCGGAGCGGCTATTGACGTCTGGTACAATTATCCAACAAAGGACATGCCTTTTGCTCTACCATCGAAGTACCCGATACACACACTGCCGAATGTCGTAATGTCTCCTCATGTTGGAAGTTGGTCGGATGAAGGAAATAGTGCAATGGTAGACGACACAATCAGAAATATAGTTTCATACATTGTCGGTGGAGAGTTCATCGATAATGTTGATCTTGATCTCTCTTACTGATTTAGCAATCCAGGGGTCTCTTGTCGGTGTATGCTGTGCACACGATCCTGCCCCAGCTCTCTTTGATCCGTTGATTTGCTTCCGGTTTTGCGGGGTTTTATTTGCTGTTCGCGAGCCTGACCTTTTCGTCTGCTATTTCTATTTCGCCGTTGCGGACAAGGGCGTCAATTCCGCCTCCGATAATCGTCGCGATATTCGCTCCCGCCCGCCCGTAACCCAGCAATCTGGCGACCTCTCTCTTCAAATCTTCGACACTCACACTGAAGGCGTTTGCCAGATAGATCCTTATCGTTCCCTGAATCTCCAGAGGTGCTATGTGTTCGGGTTTTCTGCTGTCATGTGCGCTGTGCGGCCTTCGTGGCCTGACTTTTTCGTTACGCTTCAGTATGAAATCGTTCTGCATCATGAAAGCCTCTCTCGAAAAGCTGTTCATGATCCGCTGCCTGAGAGACTTGCGGGACAGGTTTCCCGTCTTGGTATACAGATCCCAGCTCACTGCGGGAAGCTCTTGCGAATTTGTCTCGTAGAGTTCGCAGATCCTCGAGACGACCTCGTCAATATGGACCGGCGCTTCTTTGCTTATGATTTCGTCTATCAGGATACTCATGTTTGCTATCTTTCTCTGTCCGGATCGACCGGCTAGATCTTTCGGGCCGAATTTTTCATATGTGCCGATCTCGAACTCGCTCCGGGCTATCCCGGGAAGCGCGACGACTTGAACGTTCTCTTCGCTCTCACTGGGTGAAGCGGAACGGGCCCTTTCGATTTCCGACAGGACGCGTTCGATCTCCAGTTCTCTGTCGAAGACCCAGTCTCTCGACCAGATCCGAATGATCTTCCAGCCAAGACTCTCCAGCACCTGTTGACGGAGTCTATCCCTGTCGCGCGCAGTCCTTGCGGAGTGATACATTGCACCGTCGCACTCGATTCCGAGAAGATACTTTCCCGGGTTCTGGTCATCGACGATTGCGAGATCAATTCTGTAGCCCGAACAGCCGACCTGTCTGTGCACGGTGAAACCGAACCTATTGAGTTCCTCGTAGACTTCCTGCTCGAAGGGCGAATCGAAATCGCCGTCCGATTGCCTCTCTCTGAAGAGCAAGTTCCTGCTGCCGCCGTGCTCCGCGTAGTTAAGGTACTCCCTCAGCGCCCGCACTCCCGGAGTCGCTATGTCCAGAGAGATGTCGCTTCCCTTTATGGAGCTGACGATGGTGACCTTCCGCCTGGCTCTTGTTATGGCGACGTTCAGTCTTCTCTCGCCGCCGCTTCTGTTGAGCGGCCCGAAGTTCATCGTCAACTTTCCCGAAGAGTCCCTGCCGTAGCCTATGCTGAAAAACATCTCGTCTCTCTCGTCGCCTTGAACGTTCTCGAGGTTCTTGACAAAGAAGGGTTCCACTCTGTCTTCGTCAAAGAAGGTCTCAAGCGACAGGTCCTCGGATCTGAGGCTTTCGATCTGATCGAGTATGGCGGTCTGCTGGGCTTCGCTGAACGCGACTACTCCGAGAGAGACACCGGGTTTTCTTCTCGCGTGGTCCATGACCAGGGTCGCCACTCTCAGTGCCTCCTCCGCGTTCTTGCGGCTCTTCGACCTGTCATAGACTCCGTTTGAGACGAAGTCAAAGGCGATTCCGAGGTCGAGGCCGTCGAACGTGCTGGCCGGGAAGGTGTTCAACCGGTTCATGTAGAAATGAAAGTTGGAGAAGGCTATGAGCGATTCGTGCCTGCTCCGGTAGTGCCAGAGCAGTCTCTTTTCGGGAAGACCGGCCGTGCTGCACTCGTCGAGTATGCTTTCGAGGCTCTCCAGGTCGGCTTCGCCCTCTTCGAGTTCGGCTTCGTCCGGTTCGGAGATCTTGAAGAAGCTCGTCGGCGGCAGCTGTCTGTTGTCTCCCACGACTACGACTTGAGAGCCTCTCATGATAGCTCCGATCGCGTCTTCCGGAAAGATCTGCGAGGCCTCGTCGAAGACTACGAGATCGAAGCGGAAGACTTCCGGATCTATAAAGACGCTCACGGAGAGCGGGCTCATCATCATGCAGGGCTTAAGCGCCTGGATAAGATTTGAAGTCTCCGCGAACAGGCGCCTGATCGATTTGTTTCGCCTCTTCTTGGCGATCTCTCTCTTGAGAATAGACGTCTCGGCGCTTCCAGAGCTCACCAGCTCTCTGGAGGGCACTCTTCTGGCGAGGGTGGAGGCGAGTCTCTTCCGCGCATACAGCTGCTGTCTGGTATCGAGCGCGCGGAACTCTTCGATCAGTCTGTTGTGGTCGCTCTTGGAAAAGGCGTTCAGTACTCTATCGCTCGCGTAGAAGTCTGCGAGGAGCTGGCTGTAGAACTCTTTCAGGAAAACATCTTTCAGAGACTTCGGATCCAGTTCTCTGATTTCCGCGCTCGATAGAAGAGCTCCTAGGCCATATTTTTCGAGTGTTCCGACACTCTCCTTCAACGAGAGCCAGTCGTTCAGTTCCTGAATCAGGGCTTCGAGCCTACCGAACAGACTGCTCGCCGTATCGAAATTACATACTGAGTCGCTAGCTAATACTGACTCGATTTCCACCGTCTCCGAAATGTCCGCGAGCTGTCTCTTGAATGTTTCGACAGTCACAAAGAATCTCCCTATCCAGTCGCGAGGGCTCATGTTCTGAGCCTGGCGACTGCCAATGCCTGCGGGAAATGAAATGAAGGACATCCGGTCGGTCGTTATCTTAATATCGCCTTCCAGTTTCCTCAGAGTCTCCCCAAGCCTGTCGTAACTCTCACGAAAGGCGTTGATCGCTCTTCTGGAGGTCTCCAGCGAGTCCATCAGCGTACCGTCATCGCGGTCGGTTGCGATCTTGCCGTAGTGAGCCAGGGCTCTTGACGCGGTCCGAACTTGTTCGGGAAGCTCAAGTTCGACTATCTGGCCGTCGCGTTTGAGCGAGGTCAGAATCGCGAACTGTTTTCTGTAGCCTCCGAAGATTCTGCCAAAGAGACTCCGGTAGGTCCGGCCGAACTTTCGCTCAAGAGTCTTCAGATCCAGAGAAAAGAGACCGCTGCGGTATTTAGAGAGCGAGGAGACAAGGTCTTGAAAGGTGTCTATCGATCTCATCTGATTGGTGATTCCCGTCAGTTTGCGTATGTTTTCGAACTCCGTTTCGACTTCTCTGTAACGCGTTAGGACGGACTGGATAAGGCTCTTTGAATCTGAGAGGCAACGCCTGTACTCTGCGGGCGTGACTTCAAGCAGCTTGTCGACGAGCGACCGCAGTGTGTCCAGAGTCTTCATGACACTCTTCTTCTCCTGAGGTTCTGTCCCGATCAACTCAATCAGGAAACGCGTCTCCGAGCGCGCCTTAGAGAGGCTCTCCATGTATTGGCCGATCTCGTCCGCGGGTTCGTTCTCCTTGGTCTCCCAGAGTCTTTTCAGAGAGATATTGATCAGCCTCAGTTCTTCGCGAAGATTCATGACGAACGCTGCGTCCTTCGAGCGGGCCTTGACTTTGTGCAGGTCGTTTCGGTCGTAGCCTCTGTAAAGCGAGGCGTGCAGGGCCAGATTGTCCAGACAGTGAAGGATCTCGTCGAGCCGCGGTCTATCTATGTTCTCTATATCCGGTAGCCGGAAGCCTGCGCGTTCGACTTTCGACAGCCTCGCCAGCCGACCGTGCACTTCATACGCGGACAGACCGAGTTTTGTTCTCTTGAGGTGCAGGCTGCGGACGAAAGAGTTAAGCCTGTCCCTGACCTCTTTCAGTCTGGAGAGTTCGGCGTCCAGAACCGAAGTATCGCCGGCGTGCCGCCTCGCTTCGTTGAGGACTCTGTCAAGCTCGTTGAGCACCGTTCTCTTTCCGGTCTTTTTGCTGTGCAGCTCCAGACAGAAGTCGCCGATTCCACAGCTGTCGAGCCGCCTCTTGACGACTTCCAGAGCTGCCATCTTTTCGCTGACGAAGAGGACCCTCTTTCCCTGACTCATGCACTCGGCGATCACGTTCGCGATAGTCTGGCTCTTTCCCGTGCCCGGCGGGCCCTGGATGACGAGGCTCGTGCCGCTCTTGACGGCGAGGATCGCCTCCTGCTGGCTCGAGTCTGCATCCAATATCTGAAACGAGGTAAGGGGATCGGTGGCGGCATCGAGATCCTCGACATCCCCCGATCCGTCGCCCATATCGTTTTTGGGACTACCCTCGGCCAGTGTTCTGAGGATAGGGTTCTCATAGATCATTCTCTCGAAGTTTTCAAGATCTTTATACATCGAGAGCTTGGAAAAGGAGAAGACTCCTATGGCCACGTCCCGCGATAATGCCCAGTTCGCTATGGGGGAAATCATTAGCGATATTTCGTCGAAGAGTCTTTTCAGTACCGATCGATCGACGGAATCGTTGTCGTAGTAATCGAAGGTGGAGGCCAGGTCGAGACCGAACTCTTCGAGCTTTTCGCAGAGTGTCGGATTCAGTACTATCTCTTCGTCGATCATCTTCGCAATATAGGGCGAAGCGACACTCTCACGCTCGATTGTTATCGGCACGAGGAGCAACGGAGAGAGGAGAGAACTCTTGGCACCCGACATCTCGTTCCATTTTAGAAAGCCGAAAGCCATATAGAGCGTGTTTATACCCATCTCTTCGTATGAGGTCCTGGCCTTAAGCCTCAGTCTGTTCAGGACCAAGTTCATATCCTTTTCTTCGCGGTCAGAGAGTATCTCACCGTTTCTCAGCTCGACTGGACGGTCGGAAATTTGATCTCCTTCATCGCTTGCGGGAATCGCCTTGAAGCTCACTCTCTTCTCTTTTATCGCGACCATCTCGAAGATGCTCTCGAGAGAAGGCGACACTACTTTCAGGCTGCTGGTCTTGCCCGATCTATAGTTTATCAACCGGTTTCTCATCGAGAGATCCAGCAGGCCCTTCTTCCACGTTTCGATTTTCTGAGCTACTCTGTCGTTAACCTCCATAATCACCCGACACCCCTTCTGCAATTATATTCCAATAGCGGCCTTTCTTTGAAATCATGCCGGATCAGTTCTTTGAACTATACAGAGAGCGAAACTGCCGCTTGACAGGATAAAGAATTCACTGTAATCTCTAATTAAGTATACACTTAAACGAAGTCTGGAGGGCAACCACTTGGCGAACCTGCTGGATATTTTAAAAGCGCTGTCAGATGGGACGAGATTCGAGATACTTGAGCTTCTTTTGTCCGAAGACCTGTGTGTTAGGGGTCTATCCAGGCGCACGGGGGTATCGGAAGCCGCGGTGTCCCAGCATTTGAAGATTCTGCGTCTGGCGGGAATCGTTTCCGGGGAGAGGCGGGGTTACTTTGCTCATTACTCAGTCAATCGCAATGTGCTTTACGAAGCGTCTCTGGAGTTGAGAAAGCTTAGCCGGATCGCCTGTGAAAACGGGACGTCCCACCTCAACGAAGAAGAGAACTAGAACCGATTCTTGTAACGGCAGTTAGAGTTTTCCAGATATCTTTTCGCTTTGAGCAAGAGGGTACATAACCAGGGAGGAAATCAGATGGAGATAATCGAGGTCTCGAATCTCTCAAAGAGTTTCGATGGATTTTTTGCAGTGAAAGACATAGGTTTCTTCGTCAGGAAGGGCGAAGTGTTCGGTTTTTTGGGCCCTAACGGAGCCGGCAAGACGACGACCATAAACATGCTTACTGGCCTTGCCAGACCAACCTCGGGGGAGATCAAAATCGCCGGGCATGACGGCATTAAAGATATTAAGAGAGTTCAGAGGATTATCGGTATAGTGCCGGACGAGAGCAATCTCTATGATGATCTGAGTGGTTACGAGAATCTGGTGTTTTGCTCGGCCCTCTACGGTATAAAGAAGTCTGACAGAGAAGAGAAGGCAAAAAGCCTGCTCAAGCAGTTTGGTCTTGATGATACCGGTAAGCGCCCTTTCAAAGCCTTCTCCAAGGGTATGAAAAGAAAACTGACAATCGCAGCAGGGATCATCCATGAACCGGAGATACTTTTTCTGGACGAGCCGACAACCGGAATCGACGTCGAAAGCGCGAGACAAATAAGAAGACTCGTTAAGGAGCTCAATAATAGAGGTACAACGATCTTTCTCACAACTCATTACATTGAAGAAGCGGAGCGCCTCTGCGGAAGAATAGGTTTCATAGTTGACGGAAAGATTGTGAAAGTCGGAGCCGTTGATGATCTGATGAGAGAAGCTCAGAGAGACCATATCGTCGAATTCAGTCTCGGAAGCCGCAATTCGCCTGTTCTGGAAGAGCTCAAGAGTGCCTTTCAAGATGTTTCGATCGACCAGACAAAGAACGGCACTGTGAGGATAAGCTCCAAGGATAAAATCGAAATAATGCCTTTTATGAGCTTCTTTTCATCAAGAGAAATCGCCGTGTTTGAGGCCAGGATAATCCATCCTTCACTTGAAGAAGTGTTCGTGAGAGTTACGGGTATTGAAGTCAACAAGATGAAGAATGAGAAGGAGGGTAAGAAGCGATGAACAGCCTTGTTGCTTTCTGGAGCATTTTGATGAAAGATATGAAGAACTACTATCTGAAGCCGCCCAATATCAGCTGGGGAATAATCTTTCCCATTTCGTGGACTCTGATGTTTTTCGTCCGGTCCGGAAGCGGCGAGGTCGATATCAGAAGCATACTTCCGGGCGTCATGTCGCTCTCGATACTCTTTGGAACAACTTCCATGCTTGCCGTAACTATAACCTTTGAGCGGAAGAGCCGTTCATTCGAGCGTCTGTTGCTCTCACCTATAAGTCTGAAGCTTCTAATGCTTGCCAAAACGACGGGTGCAATTCTCTTCGGGATAATTAACGCCTTCATTCCCGTGATTCTAGCTCTATTGATAGTCGATCTCAGTGGAATTTTTTGGCTTGCGGTACTCGCAGGCGTCGCTCTGATCGCAATAACGTCGACCTTTCTCGGTTTGTTCATTGCAGTAGCTGTAAATGAGGTCTTTGAAGCTCAGACCTTTTCGAACTTCTTTCGCTTTCCGATGATGTTTCTTTGTGGTCTATTCATACCAATCGAGAACCTGCCCGTATTCTTGAGACCCATATCCTTTATTCTTCCGCTCACTTATGGCGCGGACGCCCTAAAGCAGTCCATAAACGGGAACGGGATTATCGTTCCTTGGTTGAACTTTCTCACGCTTCTCGGATTTGCGTTTCTTCTCTTCACTATAAGCACCAGGAACATCAAGAAAAAGTGGATATATTGAGATCCGAAAACACGTGCCCTCTCGAATACGCTC
>LVBU01000480.1 GCA_001603185.1 Thermotogales bacterium Thermo_02
CTCCCATTCATTTAACGATGTCCATAACTTTAAGATTATGGGCGGTTTTCAGGTGGAAGACATGAAGCAGCAATACTTCTCTGTAAGAAAATACGGAATCATGTTCAATGAGTTCCCCGAATTCAACCTCACTTCCGGCATGCAAGGCAACGGAACGGCAAGGAATTCGGATATAGAAGGATACAGCAACGAATGGGCTATCGCCGGATTCTTCGGACGATTGAACTATGATTACAAGGGGCGTTACCTGGCCGAAGTAAACATGCGTTACGACGGTTCGTCACGTTTCCGTAGGGGTAGCCGCTGGATATTCTCTCCCTCGTTCTCGTTGGGATGGAACATCGCGCAAGAAAACTTCTGGGAACCGATTTCCGACAAAGTAGGCCTGTTGAAACTCCGTTTCTCTTACGGACAACTGAGCAACCAGAATACAGACGCATGGTATCCCACCTATCGTACAATGACCATGAAACCAGCCAATGGTAGCTGGATTCATAACAATGCCAAACCGGCAACGGCTTATGTCGAAAAACTCATCAGCCAGACTATGACCTGGGAAACCGTGAGCCAATGGAATGCTGGTGTGGACTTCGGTATGCTTAACAACCGCCTGACCGGCTCGTTCGACTACTTTATCCGTTACACCAAAGATATGATCGGCCCGGCTCCCTCTCTGCCCTCTGTACTGGGTATCGCCGCTCCCGAAACCAATAACTGCGAACTGCATACCAAAGGTTGGGAACTTTCCCTTAGCTGGAGAGACCGACTGAGCAATGGACTGGGTTACGGCATTACAGCTACCCTGTCCGATCAGAACAGCTATATCGACAGCTATCCGGGCAACCGCTCGAATCTTTTACAACGGGGAATAACCAGCGGATACCAGAATGGTGAATATGTAGGACACTATATCGAAGGACAAAAGATTGGCCTGATCTGGGGATACGAAACCATCGGCATTGCCAAATCGCAACAGGAGATGGACAGTCACCTAGCAAGCCTTCCCAATGGCGGACAAGATGCATTAGGTTCTAAATTCGGCGCAGGTGATATTATGTATCGCGACCTGAACGGTGATGGTAAGATCGATGCAGGTGCAGGCACCTGGGACGATCGTGGTGACCTGAAAGTACTGGGCGACGCTAATCCGCACTATTTCTTCGGTGTTGACCTTACTGCCGATTACAAAGGATTCGACTTCCGCGCTTTCTTCCAAGGCGTATTGAAGCATGACTTCTGGCCCGGTGGATGGGCAAATAATGGCAACGAAGGCCCCGGCGGGTACTTCTGGGGAGTTCGCGGTAATAAAAGCGAATGGCACATGCGTGGGCTTAAACAGCACGAAGATTACTTCCGTGAAGAGGCGATTGGGTTGGACGGACGCATTATCCCTGCGAACCTCGACGCCTATTTCCCGCGACCTATCGTGAGCAACGGTGCAAAGAACAACCAGATACAAAGTCGTTACATGCAAAACGCTCGTTATGTACGCCTGAAGAATCTGCAACTGGGCTACACGTTACCCAAGGCGTTGACCAGCAAATGGGGAATCAGCAATCTGCGGCTGTTCGTATCGGGTGAGAACCTGCTTACTATAACTCCGTTGTTTGATATATTCGATCCCGAAACCTGTGGCGGTGGTGTGGGCGGAAATGCCTATCCGTTGTCAAGAACATGGTCGGGAGGTTTGAGTCTCACATTCTAAT
>LVBU01000481.1 GCA_001603185.1 Thermotogales bacterium Thermo_02
CTCAATGTCTGCCTGTCAATAAAGCGATATACTATATGTAGAACCCACTCAGTGATTTTTAGTCTTTGATTAGTCTGTAAAAAGGAACTTCGATTGCACCGGCTCCTGCGGAGCAGAATCCTCAGAAGACGTTGGCCGGCGTCGATATCAATAACTCTTTGCCATCCAGTTTGAAAAGACCCTCTACATAAAGCGCAAGAAACGAACTCTTCTCAAGGAAGACATCCTCTTCTTTGTCAATCAACGTGTAGCCAAAAAACGATCTTCGAAAATCTCTTATCTCAGATCTCGCAACGAATAGCCTCAGCTCAACGAGTTCCGCATCTCCTACATCCACTGAGGCGTTTATCTCTAACCCGTTTTCGACCTCTCGGGTCGACAGAAGTATAGATGGAAGCGATAGATCCTTATTTAGATGAGACAACATCCCCTGGAGCGATTGTGTAACCCTGTATAACTCCGTTCCATGTCCAGCGTTCGGAGCGTAAACCATACTTGTATAGCCCGGGAGATCATTTACATAGAACTGAGAGGCATTTATCGGCCAATACGGATCGTTTGTTCCTACGATTACCAGTTTAGGAATGTCCAGAGATTCTCTGTACGTGTAAGGATCGACAAGTTCAAGAAGCCTTCTCTTATCTGGGTCTTCAAGATCGTTAAGAATTCCACCTTCTACGTACTCTCTTATCGATCGGCTATAACCTCCCCAGAAGTCAATCTGGTGTGGCATCTGTTTGGAGAGATTCAGGTTGTCGTAAGCTATAGGGACTATTCCCTTAACCCTTTTGTCCATTGCAGCAGTGAGCCAGCTAGTCCAGCCGCGTTTCGATCCACCCGTCAGGATAAACCCGTCAAGCACATCTCCGTTTTTTGCCGCATACTCTTCGAGAAGATTCATGGAGACTACTGTCGAGCGAACCATTGGAACTAGCGCGGGCCATTGTGGGTCGCCTGTTTCGAGAAACTTTGAGAACGTGTAGCTGATTAACCAATCTTCTCTTCTGCCACCAAAAAGAGGCTGGTTGGGGATGTCGAAGAGAACCGCCACATAAGCCCTGTTCTGCAGAGCGAGAAGCCTGAATGCGGCCAGTGCTTCATCTGAATGCCCGTAATCACCAGTTATGAATACTACAGCAACTCTTGACTGAACAGAGGGAGGCCTGATAACCAACAGATGATTCTGCCACTGGACTTCTTGCCAGACGAAAGGTTCGAAGAGCAAAGTCTCAATCTTGATCAGCCCCGAAGAGAGAGTCTCGACAATTTCTACGCTCGCAGTATCGAAGGATGACGGCAGTCTCTCTTTTTCCAGCAACTCATAGAGATTGAGAGCGGAAACGGGAGTGAAAACCAGCAAGAAAACGACTACAAAAAGATTAGTCTTCAATTTTTTCACCAACCACTTCATTCAAAGTCTTGGCAACACCGGCGACTTCCTTCAACACTTCGGCCGGTCCTACCAGCTTCATATCTCTGTTCTTAAGGACAAAGAGTATTAGATCATCAAGAAGAAGATAATGGTAAGTAACTATGCTGTCTTCTTTCTGAAACATAACTTCTTTCATTTCCATATCCAGCGAGAAATTCTTGTTCCACAACATTGGCTCCATGAAGTAAAGACGACGCGATCTTCTGATTTCGTGGATATCGCTGATATCTAGAAGCAGGAATCCGTTCTTATCTGTTGTTCCAGCGAAGACGTTGCGCCTTTCATCATAACATACGGGGTGAAAATACAGAGATTTGCTGTCATTTAGAATCACTCTGACCACCCTTTTCTCTTCAATGGCCTTAAGTATGGTATTCCTTACTTCGCCTTTACTTACTATCTGTTTTGAGAAACTCTCGGAAAAAAGCGATGGTATTTCATAAGGGTGGGTGTAAGTGTAGCCTGACTTTTCTCTATTGTATGATAGTGGAGCTCCTAGATTCTTCTTCAAATACTTCAAATCTCTCGTGGCCTGTCTAGAAGAAATGCCGAATTTCTTGATGAAATCATCGAGTGAAGTTGCATCATCTTTGGATAGATGGCTATGAAGCCATAAAAGTCTTACTTCTCGAGACATCCAAACACCTCCCACCCTCAATGACAGTAGAAGAAGTGCACAAAATACAAAACGTAAAAATGCTACAATATTCGTATATCAATTATACAAAGACTACTTGATTATGTCCACAATATTCATACAGAATTGGAGAGCACCCTATGGTCAAAGGTATTGTCTTCGATCTATTTGGT
>LVBU01000482.1 GCA_001603185.1 Thermotogales bacterium Thermo_02
ATGAAACTCTATTTCTTTCAATGAAATTCTATCTTCTTTAGACCTTTAATCTAAACTCGTTGGGGTACATCCTGGACTGACTAGGATCGTATGCACTCGATTATTGTCGATGGTGATCGAATTCCTTTCTCAAACTAATCTTTGACAGCAATGAGTTTGAAAAAAGCTAAACATAAAAGAAACCGAACAGGACTCCAGACGTTGCGGGCGTGCGAGCGGCAACGCTACTGACTACAGGTTCGACGCCGCGATCAAGAATAGACATAAGCTTTCCGGAACGCTTCAGTTACTGCGATTGAAGAATCCGCAAGAAACCCATTTAGGAAACCTTGCCGGCAAGTATAACGGACTCATGCAGCTGATCCGTCTAGCTAGCTTTGTCGCCCTTTCTAATGAATACGGTGTATTCTAAGGAGTTTCTAAGACTGAGGAGTTAGTATATAGACGAACTGAAAAAAGGAGGAATACAACATGAGAAAAATACTGAACGTCTTTTTAGTGCTATTTGTATTGACCACTTTATCGATAGCGTCACTTCTGATGATGAATGAAGAACAGGGGCTCTCATATATGAGAGAAGAGGAAAAGTTGGCCCACGATATCTATACCGAACTCTATGATAAATGGGAGCTAAACACCTTCAAGAACATTGCCCTGAGTGAGGCCCGGCATACAGCCTCCGTTCTCAAACTGCTGAACGATTATGGATACGATGACCCGGTTGGAACCAACGAAATAGGGGTCTTTGTGAACAGTGATCTTCAGATGCTTTACGATTCGCTTCTGGAAATCGGAAGCCAATCGAAAATCGATGCAATAAGGGTTGGACTGCTGGTGGAAGAGGTAGATATAAAGGATCTGGAGGAGCTTCTTGCAGGGAATCTGGATTCAAGGACAAGAAGGGTTTATGAGAACCTTCTGCGAGGCTCCGAGAACCACCTCAGGTCTTTCTATAATCAACTGATAAGGCTCGGTGGCGAATACTCGCCGACATATCTTGATTTAGACAGAGCCCTGTCAATAGTGTCTGGCAGATAGTCGCTTGTGTGTGATTAGATGGCGGGTTATCCCGCCATCTTTTTCTTTAAAAAGTAGTCAGGTTATCTCGTAAATCAAATGATCCATAATCGCTTCTTAGTAAAGCCCTTTCGGTTCAGTTGCCAGCCGGCGGAATTACCTGTGTTTCTGTAGAGCTGAACCTCTCCTTCTTTTTGTGGCAAAGCAAAAGATATCAGAGTGGTCTAGAGGCAGTTATCTTCCTCACTGTTTAATGAAGAGGTGGCTGTCCAACCTTTAGAAATAAGATCCTGAATGATAGTATCGTCTTCAGCACGGAGCACTCGGTATATCACTATCTCTTTATGAAATCTCTACGCTTCTCGATACGGCAAACCTTTTCATGCGTCGGCAGAGCCGGCGACCAAATGTCTTTCATCGCAGGGTTCGGGGCTGTCGGTCTCTCCTCAATGCCTGTATATTCGCTCTAACATACAATGAAGCCGGTTAGCTTCAGGTCTTCCCAAAGTCACCCGACTTCACTTTTAAAGATGCTCGCAGTAGAATCTTTATGCTTTTTCTTTTTTATCCTTTTCGTCGCAAGGGTGTTTTTTATCCTTGCCATGACACTTTTCAATTAGTTTGTCGCTGCACTTGCCGTCTTTTGGACGCAGTTCGGGATGATCGCATTCTGATTTACACATTCTTGTCCACCTCCTTTCTGCAACATGAGTGATTCTTAGTATCTGATTTCGAACATTCCGTTTCGATTCTTTCCAACTCGCTCAGCTCAACAATCTCTTTTGCAACTTCTCTTAGCAGCTCACGATCAACATAGTAATGGGTAAAGTATCCTCTCTTTTCACCTCTAACGATGCCAGCATTTCTAAGTATTTTTAGATGTTGCGAGACTGCCGATTCGGAAATGCCAAGCCTTTTGGCAAGCGTGCCAACACATAGATCGTGCTGTAAGAGCAGGTTTAGTAATTTGTATCTTGTTTCATCACCCAGTGATTTAATTATTTCGAGCAGTTCTGGCATAATTG
>LVBU01000483.1 GCA_001603185.1 Thermotogales bacterium Thermo_02
CATCCTTACGGTCGCGAACAATTACCCCTAGCTTTGCAAGTTCATCGCGAATCCGGTCGGATGTGGCAAAGTCCTTTCGCTGTTTTGCCTCCATGCGCATATTCAGCAGCATCTCAACCAGCTTTGCTGTTAACTCAGCATGCTTTGAGCCCGACGTATGCTCATCAACAAGTCCAAGGATATCAAAGATAACTGTTCTAAAGAACGATTTTAGCTCATGTAAATCGGAATCGTTAATGGTTTCCTTGCCCTCGGCAAGCAGGTTAATTTGCCTAACCCAATCGAAAAGAACCGCAATGGCAACTGGGCTGTTGAGGTCGTCGTTTAAGGCTTCGTAAACCTTTTCCTTTAGCAAATCGACCCTTACACTTGAGGTTGCCGATGGTTTAATGCGATCGAGCTGGCGGTTTGCCGCCATCAGGCGGGCAAGGCCCTTATCGGCAGCCTGTAGCGCTTCGTTCGAGAAATCGAGGGTGGAACGGTACTGAGCCTGAAGTATAAAAAACCTTATGGTCATTGGGCTATAGGCCTGTTCAAGCAACTTGTGTGTACCCGTAAAAAGCTCCTCAAGGGTGATAAAATTCCCAAGGGATTTACCCATTTTCTGACCGTTAATGGTAATCATGTTGTTGTGCATCCAGTACCTCACTGCTTGCTTGCCGTTGGCCGCAACGCTCTGGGCAATCTCGCACTCATGGTGCGGGAAAAGCAAATCCATGCCACCCCCATGAATATCGAAAGGTTCGCCAAGGTACTTGGTACTCATTGCCGAGCACTCCAAATGCCAACCGGGAAAGCCATCGCTCCACGGCGATGGCCACCGCATAATATGTTGTGGTGATGCTTTTTTCCAAAGCGCAAAATCGAACGGATTCTGCTTCTCATCCTGCCCGTCGAGCTGACGGGTATTGGCCATTAAATCGTCAATATTACGGCCGGAGAGAATGCCATAGTTATGCTTTTTGTTGTATTTAACCACATCAAAGTAAATAGAACCATTCCGCTCGTATGCAAAACCGTTATCAATGATTTTTTTAACCAGCTCAATCTGCTCAATTATATGCCCCGATGCCCTAGGTTCAATACTTGGTGGTAATACGTTCAGCAACTTCATGGCGCTGTGGTACCTATCGGTAAAGTACTGAACCACCTCCATGGGTTCAAGCTGCTCAAGCCTAGCTTTTTTGGCTATCTTGTCTTCACCCTCATCGGCATCGTTCTCCAAATGCCCAACATCGGTAATATTCCTTACATAACGAACCTTATACCCCAAATGCTTGAGGTAACGGAAAAGCAAATCGAAGGTGATTGCCGGACGGGCATGGCCCAGATGCGGATCGCCATAAACGGTTGGTCCGCAAACATACAAACCTACATGAGGTGGGTTAAGCGGCTCAAAAACTTCTTTTTTGCGGGTAAGTGTATTGTAAATAGCTATTTGGTTCATATCAAACTAGTAAGATTTAATAAGACAAAAATTGTAGTGAATTATTGAATTGCCCTAAACTAAAGGCAACATCGGAAAAAGTGATGTATGTAATTTGATCGGTTCATGATTTGCAAAAGTAATGATTTTTAGATTTTTCATGAAGAAGTCAGGAATCAGAAATCGGGAGACCGTGGCCAAAGGCCAGAATAGCCCTGTTTTAACG
>LVBU01000041.1 GCA_001603185.1 Thermotogales bacterium Thermo_02
CGGCCAGTACCACTTCGTGGCGCCAGTACGACTGCGTCGCGCCAGTTCCGCTTCGCGGGCTTTAAGAACCGTTGTGGGTTGTGGGTAAAAGCCGAGAGAAAGAGCATTGTCGAGACGTTCGCTTCGCTCACGACGACGTACGCCGCCGCTGGAACAGAGGTAAGGGGTGAGAGGATAGAGGCGTGAAGATCAAGATCTTTTCGCTTTTCTGACCTCTGACCTCAGGTTCTCCAAGGACGGGTCCACGATCTTGGACGAAGGACGAAGGACGTATTTTCAGCTTTTCATGCTCTCTCGGAGAACGGAGGACGGAGGACGTCTCTTCATGCTCTTCCAACCTCTCGCCTCTGACCTCTGACCTCAGGTTCTCCAAGGACGGGTCCATGTTCTTGGGCGAAGGACGGAGGACGTCTCTTCACTGCTCTCCATTTACTGTTTATGATAACAAGGTGGTGAAAATCGGTGCAGCAACTCTTTTCCAATTTTGCAATTCCTTTCGGCAATCTGATAATGTTTGCAATCGGTGGTGTCCTGATCTATCTCGCTATAAAGAAAGATTATGAGCCGATGCTGCTCCTGCCTATTGGGTTTGGTGCTATTCTCACTAATATTCCCGGTTCTTCGGCCATCGGAGAACACGGTGTTCTGACAATTCTCTATGAATCGGGAATTGCAAATGAGCTATTTCCCGCCTTGATATTCATTGGAATCGGCGCGATGATAGACTTCTCACCTCTTCTTCAGAAGCCTATAATGTTCTTCTACGGCGCCGCTGCACAACTCGGGATATTTCTGACGATTATCGTAGCTGCTGTTCTTGGATTTGACATAAGAGAAGCTATTTCGATAGGAATAATCGGAACGGCCGACGGTCCTACTTCTATTTATGTTGCTACGCGACTTGCTCCGCATTTGCTTGGTCCAATATCCGTTGCTGCTTACTCCTATATGGCCTTAGTTCCTGTTGTCCAAAGACCGATTATCAAGTTAATGACTACAAGAGACGAGAGAAGAATACGCATGGACAATAGAACCGAAAAAGTTCCTAAATACGTGAAAATCCTCTTTCCGATCTTCGTTACTCTTCTGGCCGGAATCGTCGCACCGGTTAGCGTCGCCCTAATAGGGATGCTCATGTTCGGAAACCTCATAAGGGAATGCGGAGTTTTGAACAAGCTCAGTAATGCCGCTCAGAACGAGCTTTCCAATTTGATCACTCTCTTTCTTGGGATTGCGATTGGTTCGACAATGACTGCCAAAGCGTTTCTAAATGAGAGGACCCTTCTAATTCTGCTTATGGGGTTAGTTGCGTTTATTCTCGACACTATGGGTGGAATTCTCTTCGCAAAGGTCCTGAATCTCTTCCGAAAGCAGAAGATTAATCCGATGATCGGTGCTGCAGGCATTTCAGCATTTCCTATGTCCGCCAGGGTCGTTCATAAGCTTGGTCTTGAAGAGGACCCAAACAATTTCCTTATAATGTACGCTACCGGGGCAAATGTTGCCGGCCAGATAGGCTCGGTACTTGCCGGCAGCATAGTACTGGCCTTGTTTATATGATTATTTCGTGAGGAGGAACTGAGTCTATGAGTGAAGCAATTGCCAAGAGTCTCGAAATCTTTGTAGAAGGCTATCCAGCGACTTTTCTCATTACAGTGGCTTTCTTCGTGATGATCAAGATTCTTATGAGGACTTCATCAAGAAAGAAAGATACTTGACCACTTTCTCAAAATAGTTTTGGTTATAGCTCATCCTTTATGAAAACAGAAGTCCGGATTGTATAGAGCTGTGAGGTATTGAATGAGAAGCACATCAATTGGTGATAATGGAAAGGCGATAATCGCGTATATTCTAGTTTGCTTTTTCTGGGGTTCGACTTATCTGGCAATTAAGATAGGGGTTCAAGACATGCCTCCGATGTTCTTTGCTGGAATCAGGTTCGTCATTGCAGGTTCTCTGATGATTCTTTACTCAAAGTCAAAGGGTTATACCTTTCCTGAAAGTGGCAAGAAACTTGCTCTGCTTTCCTCTATAGGTCTCTTAATGCTTCTTGGCGGGAACGGCCTGGTCGTCTACGCTGAACAATGGGTCGATTCCGGAGTCGCTTCGCTTATGATAGCCACAGTTCCGATATTCGTCGCCTTGCTTGAGCACGTTTTCATAAGGGACACTAGATTGACTCCTAAAGGTCTTCTCGGATTATTGCTCGGTTTTGGAGGCGTCTACTTCTTGCTAAATCCCGCCGAGACTGCCGGTGCAATCAACCTAGAGGGAGTTCTCGTTCTGCTCGCGGCGAGTTTCTTCTGGTCTTCGGGAACTGTTCTCTCAAAGAAGGTGAAGGGAAAGAGTTCGATAGTCTCCAACATCGGCATTCAGATGTTTTCAGGCGGAATTGGTCTGCTTCTTGTATCGGTAATTACAGGAGAGTTCTCTAGACTCAAGGTGAGCGCGAACGCGATATTCGCTGTTCTATATCTTATCATTTTCGGTTCTCTGATAGGCTACAGCAGTTACATTTACTTGCTCCAGAAATGGCCAGCCACAAAGGCGGGAACATATGCCTACGTGAACCCGGTTGTTGCAGTATCTCTGGGCGCACTATTTCTTGGAGAAAGAGTGACGTCTCTCATGCTAATCTCTATGGCAGCCATACTCCTGGGTGTGGTTATCGTTCAGAAATCGAAAATCAGAGTACGCGAATCAGAATAAGAAGAGTGCGCAAAGCGCACTCTTCTTAAAGTGGATAGTGACATCTAACGAAATGTCCCGGAGAGCGTTCTCTTAATTCTGGGGCTTCATCGGTACATCTCTGGTCTGCATAAGGACATCTGTTGTGAAACCTGCAACCGGAGGGAGGGTTTATTGAGCTCGGGATTTCTCCTTTAAGAAGCCTCTTCTCCCGCTGAAACTTCGGGTCCGGTATTGGGTTCGACGCCATGAGAAGATCTGTATATGGGTGTGAAGGATGGGTGAATACAGTGTTCTTCTCGCCCATCTCGACAACCTCTCCCACGTACATAACTGCCACCCTGTCGGCTATATAATCTACAAGAGAAAGATTGTGAGTTATGAACATATAGGTTAATTTCTCCTGGACTCTTATCTCTTTGAGCATCTTCAGAACCATAGCCTGTACGGAAACATCTAGAGCCGATGTAGGTTCGTCAAGCACTATGAATTTAGGTTTCAGTACGATTGCTCTTGCGAATGCTATTCTCTGGCGTTGCCCCCCTGAGAACTCATGGGGATAACGGAACATGTGTTCATCTCTCAGACCGACTTCTTGAAGAACCTCTCCAATCTTCTGCCTGATCTCAGTTTCGGAGATCTTGAAATGAATTTTCATGCCCTCGCCGATGATATTCTTTATGAGCTTTCTTGGATGGAGGGAGTTGTAAGGGTCCTGGAAGACTATTTGCATCTTTCTTCTGATTTCCAGTAGATCCTTTCCTCCAAGTTTGAGGACTTCGGTCCCATCAAAGAACACTTGACCGGAAGTCGGTTCTATGAGTCGCAGTATGCTTCTCGCAAGAGTCGTCTTCCCGGAGCCGGATTCCCCGACGACTGCGAAAGTCGACCCCGTAGGGACATCCATTGTAACATCGTCAACAGCTTTCACAAAGAGTTTCCTGGAAAAGATGGACTTCTTCACAGGGAAGTAGGTCTTGAGATTTTGTATCTTGACCAAAGTGTCAGACATCTTCCCTCACCTCTTTCTTATCACCGTAAAGATAGCAGGCTACATAATGGCCTGGTTCCACCTGAATCAGCGGCGGTTTTGACGTTCTGCATAGCTCCATGACATGAGGACATCTCGGATGAAACCTGCAGCCAGGCGGTGGATCGACGAGATCGGGAACCGTACCCTTAATCGCTTTCAGTTCGTCAGTTCTGCCTACTCTCGGCACTGCCAGCAGCAATCCCCCTGTATAAGGATGCATAGGTTTCTCAAAGAGCCTTACCGTCGATGCATACTCAACAGAATGACCGGCATACATTACCATCACTTTGTCGCAAAACTCCGCAACCACACCCATGTCGTGTGTTATTAGTAGTACTGCATTCCCCATCTTTCTGGCCAGTTCGTCTAGAAGCTCTAGTATTTGAGCCTGGATCGTCACGTCCAGAGCCGAGGTTGGTTCGTCGGCGATAAGGAGTTTTGGATGAGTGGCAAGACCCATACCTATCATAACTCGCTGCGACATGCCTCCGCTTAGCTCATGGGGATAGCTGTTAAGTACTCTATCGGGGTCCAGACCGACAAGACGCAACATCTCTTTCGCTTCCGGATAAGTCTTCTTAATCGAAATCTTCTTTGCCTTTGCAATCGCCTCTCCGATCTGAAAGCCGACTTTCATAACCGGATTGAGTGCTGATCTCGGTTCCTGGAAGATCATCGACATCTCTCCCCCCCTGACGCGATTCATACCTTCCTCGGGAAGTTCGAGAAGAGATTTTCCATTGAAGATTACTCTTCCGGCCTGAATCTCACCAGGCTGTTCAATCAATCTCATAACGGCAAGCGAAGTGACGGATTTTCCGCATCCGGTCTCTCCGACAACACCAAGTCTTTCACCTGAATCCATCCACATTTCGACGCCATCTAGAGCTTTTATAACTCCCCTGTATGTGTAGAAGGAGACCTTTAAGCCCGAGACATCTAGTAGCTTTCCTCTCAATTCCATGACACTACCTCCTCAGCCTCGGGTCAAGCATATCCCTAACCCCGTCTCCAAGAAGGTTGAAACCGAGAACGACGAAGGCTATAAATATGCCTGGAAAAGTTGAAATCCACCACTGGTCGATCAAGAAGTTACGACCATCTGAGACCATAGCTCCCCATTCCGGTGTCGGCGGCTGAACTCCAAGTCCCAAAAACCCCAGACTGGCCGCGGTGAGAATTATCGTCCCCATTCTCAGCGTCAGCTGCACCAGAACTGGAGAGATACACATAGGTAGCACGTGCAAGAACATAATCCGCAGATTGCCTCCACCCACAGATCTTATGGCCTCAATATACGGTTGAGACTTGACTTTGATGGCCTCGGCCCTTGCCAGACGAGCATAAGTGGTCCAGGAGACTATTGAAATGGCTATTATCGTGTTCGTAAGATTCGGTCCAAGCATTGCCGCAAAGGCCATCGCGAGTACGAGACTGGGAAAAGCGAGAAACATATCTGTGATTCTCATGAGTATCTCGTCAACGATTCCGCCAAAATAGCCTGCCGTGACACCTACTATAATTCCAATCGAACCGCTTATTACCGATACAAGAAAGATAATCCAGAGGGCTATTCTCGAACCGGTGATTACCCTGCTGAATATGTCTCTCCCAAACTGATCCGTTCCAAAAAGGTGTTGCCAGCTGGGTGAACGGAGTTTATTCGAGAGGTTCTGCTCCGTGGGACTATAAGGTGCTATAAGTGGCGCGAAAGCCGCCATCAGTAAAAAGATTACAATGATCACAGAACCGATCATTGTCAATCGACTTTTCTTCCACAGGAATGCCGTATGCTTAAGATCATCCACAAATGGCCGGGATACTTTAACTGATTTTTCCATTCAGATCACATCCTCATCCTTGGATCGAGAAGAGCATAGAGAATATCTACGATCAGATTGGCAATTGAGTAGATAAAGGCTATGTACAACGTACCCCCCATAACTGCCGGATAGTCTAGAAAGAGCATTCCTGTAGTTATATATCTTCCAAGACCTGGCCAGGAGAAGACCGTTTCCGTCAGAACGGCTCCCTCTAGAAGCCCTCCAAAGACCAGACCGATTATCGTAATCGTAGGTATCATGGAGTTCCTGAGAGCGTGTCTGTATATCACTACGTTCTTTCTCAAGCCTTTAGACTTTGCCGTTCTGATGAAGTCCTGTCTGAGAACATCGAGCATACTGGCTCTCGTAATCCTGGCGATAGATGCAGTAGCGTTGTATCCCAGAACAAAAGCTGGAAGAAGAATATGCATAAGAGCTTCCTTGAAAGTATCCCACTGGCCGGCGATTGCGGAATCCAGCAGGTACATGCCCGTGACCCTCGGTGGAGGGAAGGTGAAGAATCCCAGTCTTCCGCCTCCAGGAAGCCAGTCCAATCGGAAGTAGAAGATCAAGAGCAGAAGCAAACCTATCCAGAAGACGGGCATAGAGACGCCCAGTATAGAGAAGACCCTTGAAAACTGATCAATAGCTTTGTTTCGATGAACCGCCGATAACACCCCGAGAGTAATTCCCAGGATTATCGAGATAATGATAGCTACTATTGCAAGCTCCATCGTTGCAGGAAAGTAGTTCATGATATCCTTCATCACAGGATTGCTAGTCTTGAGTGAAACGCCGAAGTCTCCGCGCACGGCTCCTGAGATGAACTTACCGAATCTGATTATAAGAGGCTGATCGTAACCTAACCTCGTTCTGAGTCTGTCTATGGCTTCCGGCGGGGCGTTCCCGCCGAGAATGGCTCCGATCGGATCGGCCGGTATAACGTTAGCTATAAAGAAGACGATACAGGCGACTCCAAAGAGAACGATAACCATAAGAAATACTCTTCTTAGTAAGAATTGTCCGAAGTTCACAGGATTACCCCCACATCTGAAGCGTTATTTTAAAAGCACGCCCCGTTCAAAGAACGGGGCGGGGGATACTATTACTTTGAAACCTTGGTGAAGTCAAAGAGCATGCCGTAGCCAAATGCGGCTTCTTCGAAGTTCTTTACTTCTTTGCGTATTCCCCAGAACTCAACAGTCTGGTAGAGCATCGCAAATGGTCCGTTGTGGAACCAGTATTCGGTCAAATCCATGTAGATCTGCTCGCGCTTATCCGGGTTGGATTCGAACCTTCCCCACTCACACAGAGTTGCCGCGTAATCATCGTACCATGCGTTCCTCCACGCAAGCTGTTTTGCCAGATAGCTTGCATGAGACATAGCAAGGTTGTCAGGGTCTGGATAGTCGTTGCCCCAGCCGGCGATGATCATCTCATGCCCCTGCGCTCTGTACTTGGCGTACATCTGAGAAGCCTGAACGATAACTATATTCGCCTTGATACCGACCTTTGCGAGATCGGCCTGGATCTTTTCGGCTTCGGCCTTTCTCGTATCGGTCGTGCTCGACATCAGTTCGACTTCAAAGCCATTCGGATAACCGGCTTCTGCGAGGAGAGCCTTCGACTTTTCGATATCCTGATAGAATGGATTCTTCTCGACATAACCGAAGTAGCCCCTGTTTATGAAGCCCTGAACTAGAAGAGCGTAGTCGAGCATGATGTCTTTGACGATCTCTTCGTAGTTTATTGCATATCTCACGGCGTCTCTTACCTTAGGATTCTGAAGAGGGCCCCATGATGCGTTCATAGCAAGGTATTCGTTAGAGTGTCCAGGTACCTTGACTTCAATGACGTCTGGATTCTTGATCGCTTCTTGGAGGAGCTGTGGAGTGAGGTTCCACGCCACATCAATGTCGCCTCTCTCGAGAAGAAGTCTCTGGTTGGATGCTTCGGGAATGTCTCTGACCATTATCCTCTTCAGAGGTGGTTTGTCACCGTAGTAATAAGGGTTGGCTTCCAGCATGATTACGTTGTTTCTTTCCCACTGGACGAGAACGTATGGACCGGCTCCTGCAGAGTGATCTGTCAACCACGCGTTTCCAAGGTCTCCGTCCTTTTCATTTGCAAGTGCGACCTTCTTGTTTACGATTCCCGAGAACATATTGGCGAGAATTCCCAGGGTGATGTTAGGAGCGTAAGGCTTGTCAAAGGTCATACTAACCGTGTAGTCGTCGATCCACTTGATCGTCTCGTCCATATTGGCCTTGTTGATTCCTAAGCTTTCCAGTAGCCAGATGGAGACAGACTCAAGGATTAGCCCTCTCTTCAATGAGAAGACGACGTCTTCTGCGGTTAGAGGATCTCCATTGGAGAACTTGACTCCCTTCCTGATGTTGAAGGTGTAAGTCATACCGTCTTCCGAGATGTCCCAGCTTTCCGCAATGTCCGGAACTGGAACGATAACACCATCAATTGCCTTCAAATTTACCAGCTGCGCATAGACAGCTGCTACTATCTTGTTCGGCAGGACCTCATATGCAACGGCCGGGTCCATGGTTATAAATATGCCCGTATTCGCTCCGATAACAAGAGTGTCACCGGGTGTCCTTGAACCGAAACCCATTACAGCTGCCAGCAGAACCACTAGAATAACTAGCATGAAGCTTCGCTTCATTCTTGCACCTCCTTGTTTTTCCCATTAGTAGGGTGATGACAGAAATCTGAAACACTAAAAAAGAACAGGATATTGCTTATCTCTTTCCTGCCTGAAACCAATGGTTTCGACATCTTTCAAAAGCAAATGAGAATCCAGATCGTGATACATGAAAGCACCGGTTCCGGCCGCGAAGTGGACACTCTGGGAGACGCCGATTCCCGATTCGCTCATGCAACCGATCATCAATCCAATACCTGCACTTTCACACATCTCGACTATAGCGAGCGCATCGGAAAGACCGGATTTCATAAGTTTTATGTTGACAAAATCAACAGACCCCTCCTTAATTAGACGCATTACGTCGTACCTGGTTCTCGCGCTCTCATCTGCTCCGACCGGATACATGGAGCCCTTTCTTATCATCTTCAGGCCTTCGAAATCTTCTGCCGGAACAGGTTGTTCAAAGATACCGACTGGAACGTTGTTTCTATACATTGCGTCTATAAAACGCAACGCCTCTTTGGGCGAGTAGCCGGTATTTGCGTCGACAATATACTTCACGCCCTTTATGACATCGTTTACCGCAAGGACTCTTTCTATATCGCTCTGAAGCACTTCTCCAACCTTCATCTTTATTACTCTGTGCCCGGCTTCAAAGATCTCAAGGGCGTCACTCACGGTCTCCTCAAGACTTCCTATACTGACCGTCTTGTCGGTCTCAACAAAGTCCTTCATGCCTCCAAGCAATTGATATACCGGAGTCGATACTATCCTGGAAAATGCATGCAGCGTCGCGAACTGCACGGCGGCTTTCAGACTCGGCGCGCTCTTTGAATAAGCATCCAGCTTCTTGAAGACCTTTCTGTAATCCCTGACATCAAGACCGACTATCGCCTCAAGCATTTCCGACTGAAGCTTGACTATACTTTCGCTCTCCCCGTTTACCCTGAACGAAGGAGACGCCTCTCCCAGACCGACCGTTCCATCTGTGAGAATCAACTCAACTTCGATGTTTACTTTTGAACTGGATACACTGTTTGCAATGTGAAAAGGTTTTACGAAGTCCCATTTCTTCTCTACAAAACGCAAATCTCTTATCTTCATTTACCCCTCCCGATATTTGAGACTTTTGATG
>LVBU01000484.1 GCA_001603185.1 Thermotogales bacterium Thermo_02
CTGCATTAGAGAGTCTTTCCAGCCTCCGAGATAGGCGCTCATCACTCCGTAGATGACACCTATTGAGACCGATATTAAGGCCGTCATTAACCCTATTAGCATCGCCCACTTCACTCCGGCCAGTACGCCACTCCAGATGTCTCTCTTAGAGTTGTCTGTTCCGAGTATTCCATGAACTCTTCCGGCTATCTTCATACCGGTAGATGTAATCGTGTCCGCTTCCTTTTGAAGGATCATCGAGACTTTTATTCTATACTCGCCCTTGAGAGGTTCCGGCTTGAAGGAAAGCGATTTCTCCACTTGTGAGAATATAACATCGGTCGTCCTCACCGTCTGCGCAGTGACCCCGTCCATTGCGTTGAAGCTCTTGAGAAAATTCAGGGCTTCGTTCTTCGAAGATCTATCGATAGCTATTCTTAGGGTTCTATCTGCGGGAAGTTCCAGAGGTTTCCTGAACAAATCTATAGTCTTTCCATCGGGTCGTTCGATTGAAATTATGAAGGTTGCGCTTCCGGTACCTGATGCCCTGAATACTAGATCGGCCGGGGCTACGTCGTACTCATAGTTGTAGATGAAGGACTCTTCGATTATCCTAATTGTTCCCACCTTTTTCTCCTCAATCTCGGATATTTCGAGATCCTCAGACACCGCCCGCTTTTTGGAAGTGAAGAGATTTGTCCATTGAGGAGCGGCGCTTGCCGGGTTGTCTTCCCAGTAAGTGATATCCTTCCAGCGGGTATTTGCTTCGGAAAAGGGTAGAAGCAAAGGTTCGAAGATGAGAATAAAAAGGAAGACACCCAGAAAGATCAAGCCGACTATACCGGATTTCACCTTTCTGAATTCACTCCAGAAGTCTTTTGTAGATGCTTTCATGTCGTTCCAGCTCATGCTCTACCACCAACTTTGATTCTGGGATCTAAAAGACCGTAGACTAGATCGAGTAGGACCAGGCCCCCAATGTACAGTGCAGTGGTCACCGCCAGGTTACCCATGAGAACGGGGACATCGTTTTGCTGAAGAGCAAACCAGAAGAGATTCCCCATTCCCGGCCAGTTGAATATCCCTTCAAAGACTATGTTTCCTGAGACTGAGGCCAGCAGTGCCAGCAGAGACATGGTGACTATTGGAGGAGCAGCTGTGCGCATCGTGTGGCCGTAGAGGACTTTTCTCTCTGGTATGCCCCTCGCACGCGCCGCCATTATGTAGTCTTCCTGAAGTATCCCGAGTACTATGTTTCTAGTCAGAAAGGCTCTTCCCCAGAAACCGAGAACTACCAGCGTGAGAACAGGCAGAGCAAGATGGTAGATGAGGTCAAAGAAATTAGCAATTCCTTCTGGGGGAGGCGTTGTGTGTAGTCCACCGGAAGGAAATATCTTTATCGTATATGCAAAGAACATGATTAATATCATCCCAAGCCACCATGATGGCATACCGAAAACCACCATAGTGCCGACCGAAGTACTCCTGTCGAGGACCCCTCCAGCCTTCTGAGCCTTCTTCAAGCCCAACCAGATTCCGATTATTATATCTACAAACATCGCAGTGCTAAATAGAAGAAGCGTACGGGGAATCTTCTCGGATACTATTGCCCACACACTTCGATCGCCGGCTGAAGATCTAATCGATGAGGACCTTCCAAGATTGAGAGTCAGGGTCGACCAGGTTCGCCAGATTACTCTTTCAAATATCGGTTTGTCGAGTCTGTACTGAGAGTACTTGTCTGCCCGCCTGTTTTCGATAAACGATTGCGTCTGCTGAGCATTGAGACTGTCAAGCGACATTATCTCTGCCCGGATTTCCTCTTCAATCTGTCCTCTTAAGGTTTGCTCCATTACTGTGTTGAAGAGGGACGAAAAGATAAAGATGAGAACAGCGTATATCAGTAG
>LVBU01000485.1 GCA_001603185.1 Thermotogales bacterium Thermo_02
GTGTAGGGAGTTATCTCTACTATCTTCTCCATCAGCTGGTTATAACGCGTTACGATCATATAGGTCAACACGTCGTGTCCCGACCACGAGACTCCGAGAGCGGCTATAAGCAAAAAGAAAAGAATCAAAGCCTTTTTCATAATAACACCTCCTTGTTTTATGATAGCAGATGAGAGCACTTTTTTCGCTCCAGACCAGAGCGCAAAAAATGAACGGAAGTTTCTGTTAGTATCTTATAGATAAGTTGGAGGTGCAAGAAATGACGGAAGATAAGAACAGAGATAAGGTTCCAGACATACTTCTAAATTCCCTGAATGTAAAGGGCTTTGGTGATTCAGAGTTCGACTTTCAGTTGATTCGCTCTCTGGGTGTCGCGCCATACGGTGGTGGGACGATTGACGAGATTCTCTCGATTGTTCCGACTATCGAAGCTGGACAGCCGGAGACCTGGGTAAAAGCCTTTAAGGAGTTGGCAACCCGTTCGAAAAAGCTGGCTATGGAACTCATGCAGAAGGGAGATACGGCGAGTGCACACGAGGCCTTTCTGAGAGCATCGAGTTATTTCAGAGCCGCCGAGTATTACGGAGACCCAAGAGACTCGAAAACC
Organism: Thermotogales bacterium Thermo_02; assembly: GCA_001603185.1. Classification (GTDB taxonomy): domain Bacteria; phylum Thermotogota; class Thermotogae; order Petrotogales; family Kosmotogaceae; genus Mesotoga. The sequence goes on from LVBU01000485.1 coordinate 608, forward strand.
AGATTCACAGGCATGGAAAGTAGAGACTGTTTTGTTTATGCCTTTAGAAGTGCAGACTTCGAATTTGAAGCCGTCCGCATTCCTTACGGAGATGATTTCATACCGGCCTACTGGATATCACCGGTTTCGGAGACTCCCGGAGAGAAAAAGAGAGTAATAATGATGTTTAGCGGGTTTGATGGAACTTCAGAGGAGATGTACTTTCAATGTGGAGCTGCCGCTCTTGACAGAGGCTACTCGCTTCTGCTGTTCGACGGTCCCGGCCAGGTCGGAATGAGAAGATTCTCTCAAGAAACCCCTTTTAGGCCGGATTACGAGATTCCTGTCTCTAAGATTGTTGATTATCTGCTGTCCAGAGGAGATGTCAATCCCAGTAAACTGGCTCTGTATGGTTCGAGCCTGGGCGGTTACTTCGCTCTCAGGGCAGCCGGGGGTGAGCCTAGAATCAAGGCAGTTATTGCAAATTCTCCGATAACGAATGTCTTCCAGTACATGACCGGCATAGCAGGTAAAGAGGCACTCGAATCGCCTCTAGACATCTATCTCGACAGCGTAGATGAAATACCTGAGCAGTATCTTAGCAAAGTCGCGAGACTGAAGATCATAAACATTATTCTGCGCTTTGGAGAGACCTCTATGAAGAGAGCCTTCGAGAAAATGAAGGAGTTCACCTTAAGGGATTCTCTGTCCGGTATCCGAATCCCGTTCCTTGGCATGATCGGTGAAAGCGAAGGCAAAATCCCTATGTCTCAAGCTGAGGAAGCAGTTAAAGGCGTCTCCGGTCCTTCGACACTGAGGGTCTTCAAGTCTGAAGAGGGTGCGGATTCCCACTGTCAGTTCTCTAATCTGCCGCTCGCAAACGCCGTTCTTCTCGACTGGCTTGACGGTGTCTTCGGGAGAAGACCGTGAAGCTCATAGGTATGCTCGGTGGTATGAGCTGGGAGTCTACCCTCGAGTACTATCGGCTTATCAACGAAAGAGTGAAGGCGAAGCTTGGCGGCCTCCATTCGGCGAGATGTCTTATTTCATCGATAGATTTCCAGCCGGTTGCCGAAATGATGAGGCAAGACGACTGGGAAGGCATAGCCAGAGTACTCGGTTGTGAATCTGAGAGACTGAAGAGAGCGGGAGCCGAGTTCGCAGTCATATGCACTAACACCATGCATCTTCTTGTCAAAGAGATTGAAGAAGCTTCCGGTCTGGAGGTTCTGCAGATAGGCGAGGCGGTCGCTAAGGAAATCCTAAAGGCCGATATAGGCAGAGTGGGGCTTCTCGGTACAAGGTTTACCATGGAAAAGAGCTATTACGGGGAGACGCTTGGTAGATATGGAGTGGATCTCCTGGTGCCTTCAGAAATGGAAAGAGACGTCGTGGACAGAGTTATATTTGAAGAGCTCTGCAAAGGGCTATTCAAAGAGGAATCACGAAAAACCTATATCGACATAATCTCGAGACTTCAAGCCCGGGGAGCGGAGGGCATTATTCTCGGCTGTACTGAGATACCGTTGCTGATAAAACAGTCCGATGTCGCAATACCCGTATTCGATACAACATTCATTCACGCAACGGCGGCTGCCGATTACTCGATGGCTTGAGTTTGGGGCGGAAGAGCGGGAAGAACCGTGTTTGGTGATTAGTGAATAGTGATTGGTGGATGGCGAAGAACGGGTCTGGGGGTTGGGGTATAGGGTCTGGTAAGAGCGGAAGAGCGAAAAAACGAGATAAGGAGATAAAACGGGACGCGAAAATTGGGGACCTTATCATATAAATAAGGAAAAGTCTACTACTCAAGTGACAATCAAGTTGTCAATCACATCCTTAGTGGCAGCTAACGATAGATGAGCATCCTGGGAGTATTCAGGATATGAGGAAGTCTCAGAAAATGTAGTATCATTTAGTTGAGTAGTTTTTATTCCTTTGGCATTGAGGAACAAAGATTCATCGTATTCTTTCATATTTGACAACACAGAGAATGCGATTTTGAGGAGGATGTTCCCCAGTGCTCTGAGGGCATGACCGTAAGTCTTGCCCTCGTTTCTTTTTCTTTTGTAGTAGTTTTTTGCCCATCCACAATTCTTCAGAGAAGCAAAGGCGGCGATGTGAATCATAGTTCGGAGTTTGTTGTCACACTTCTTCCTCATTGACATAATTGACTTTTTGCCACTCTGAAAGAGGAAAGGAACAGTTCCAGCATATTTCTGCATCTCCTGGTAACTTCTGAAATCATGTGTGAGATAGGCCTTCACTATGTATGAGCCTACTACAGCTCCCACACCGGGAATGGAGAGGATTATCCTGTATGGGCTACTCTCAAGGATCCTTAGCATCTCTTTCCTTAAGGCTTCTAATTCTTCTCTTAAGGAAAGAATTATATTCACCAGGAACAGTATTAGCTTTGCCTCACATGATGTATCGCCCCAGAAGATTCCTTTGCTTCTTAACTTGTCAAGCTTCTTTCTCAAGGAACTCGTCATTCTGTGGTTATCTTTGTTCAGCATCTTCTTGAGCTTTTCGTTTGAAATCTTCTTCAACTCAGTCACAGTGGGGCAGAGACTGAGAATCTTCAAGGAACGATCTGATTTGTACTGTTTCTCCATTATGTGCAAGTAATCGGGGGAATACCTCAAAAGAATTGAGTACAGCCTATTGCACTGCTGACTGTGCATTTTGGACACAATGTTATATGCAGTCACCAGCTTGATCATCGTTGCTTTCAGCTCCGAATATGTTATCCTGCGACAATAAGAGGGGTGATCCCTGAAAGTTAGAGCTATTGCCTTGGCGTCTAGATTGTCGCTCTTCGCTCCAGAACTGAAGTGATACTTTCTGGCTTCTTTTGACCTACAAGGGGGTAGGACATAAACCTCTCTGTTGTTAATGAGAAGGTAGTCTCCTATCCTGTTGTTTGCCTCTTCAATCACGAAAACTGCCTCTGAACAGTTTTTCAGCAGTTTCTCGTAACCTTCAACAGAATCTGTGATCTTGAAGGTCTTGTCAGCCTGTAGATCGTAGCATGTATGGGAATCAGCTGACCAGTCGATACCTACGATCGTACTGCTTTGCTCTTTCATCCCACTAACACCTCACAAAAATGAATTAGCAGTCTGTGAGTACCGATTTCCCTGTTGTAGCGTTCCTGAGGATCTTTCCCCGGATAAACTTATCATAGAACCTGAAGTACTCCCAGGAAGAAGGCAAGGGCTGTCCCTAAGTAGCTCTTCCTTTATTAGGAAGGCTGATAGACTCCAAGTCTCTACCTCCTCCCTGACTGCCACTATCATTCTAGAAAAATCCTTCCTTATAATTCAAGTCATAGCTTAACTA
>LVBU01000042.1:0-621 GCA_001603185.1 Thermotogales bacterium Thermo_02
GTCAAGTATTATATACTTAGATATTCGTGACTGAAAAAGAGAACATGACTGAAAGCCAAGGAGAAAAAACCGGGATCCTGGCTAAGAAATCGCCAGATGACGCGAGAGGGTTGTCATCCCGTGGAGCTCCTATACGGGATCTCGTTCTTACCAGACCCCAAACCCCACACCCGTTCCTCGTTTTTGCCATCCACCAATCACTAATCACCAGCCACGGCTCTTCTCGTTTTCATTCCGTATTGATCCTATACGGAATCTACTCCTTAGAACCGCCAGTCGTCGGGTGGATCAGAGGTAAGAGCCGAGAAAGAACATTGTCGAGACGTTCGCTTCGCTCAGGAGAGGAAGAGAATTCTCTCCTCGGTCTCGTCTTCTCTCCTCATCTCGTATTTTCGCTCTTCCGCTCTTACCAGACCCTAGACCCCAAACCCCAGACCCGTTCTAGTCTCGTCCTCTCTCTTAATCTCGTACTCTCGCTGATCCTTAACCAAGAACGTGGACGCGAAGCGTCGGAACGAGGAACTTGGGCGCAGCGCACCGGAACCGCTCTTCTGCTCTCCAAGGTCGGAAACCAGCTACAATGAATTCGACTATTGACACTCGAATTGAAATAGTATATAC
>LVBU01000042.1:630-13084 GCA_001603185.1 Thermotogales bacterium Thermo_02
ACTATATATACAGTGAGGTTGTAAATGCTAGTTTTATCAAAATCCAATCCCGATCCTTTCTACAAACAGATTGAAGACCAAATAAGAACGGAGATTATGAACGGAAGACTTAAATCCGGAGTAAGACTTCCGTCAGTCAGAGCACTTGCAGAACAGTTAAACGTAAGCGTTATAACTACCAAAAGAGCTTACGCTGATCTGGAGAGTCAAGGGATTATTGTAACAAGGCAGGGACAGGGAACTTATGTTGCACAAGTCGAACCCGAAAGGCTTCTGGTTGAGAAGGTGTCCGAGATAAGAGAGGAACTCTTTTCTCTCCTTGAAAGAGCGCAGGAAGCCTCTTTACTGTGTGAGGAGATCATTGCAATGATAAGAGAATGGGAGGCGCAAAGGGATGAGTAACATGGTAGAAGTTAGCGGACTGGTAAAGAATTATCCACGATTCAGATTGGGACCGGTTGATTTTAAAGTACCAGAAGGCTCAATCATTGGCTTAATAGGTCAGAATGGGGCAGGCAAAACAACTCTCATAAAGTCCATGTTGAATTTGATAGTTGCAGACGCAGGTTCTGTGAAAATTGGAGAGTATGACCTTTCAAGGAATGAAAGGGAGATTAAGAACATGGTAGGTTATGTCGGCGAGCAACAGTACTATTACGAAGATAAGCGCGTCGAATGGTTAGGGAAATTCATTTCTCAGTTCTACTCCTCATGGGACGGCGTGTTGTTCGAAAGGCTTCTCGAGCGCTTCGAAGTTGCACCGAGAAAACGCGCAAGAGAATTGTCCAAAGGCATGAGAGTTAAGCTGTCTTTTGCTATAGCCCTGGCTCATGATCCCAAATTGATGCTTCTGGACGAACCCACATCTGGATTGGATCCAGTAATAAGGAGAGAGCTCCTTGAGGAGCTGCGTGAATTTGCCGGTTTAGAAGACAGGAGTGTCGTAATATCATCCCATATAACCGATGATATAGACAGACTTGCAGATTTCGTAGTATTTCTACACGACGGCAAAATAGTCCTTTATTCAGAAAAGGACTCCCTTCTGTCCGAATGGAAGAGAATCCACTACGTTCCGGGCTCTCTGGGCAATCTTGAGCAATCTCTAGTGAATACTAAGGAGACAGTATTCGGGAGTTCGGGAATAACGAAAGAGTACAGTCGCTTCGCCGATAGACTCACACCCCTGATCAATAAAGGAGAAGTGAAAGTTGAGAATCTTGGACTTGATGATGTCCTGATAAATCTTGTAAGGAGGTTTTGAGCTGTGATCTTAAAGCTTATCGGTAGCGAATTTGAAAAAGGAAAACCCGTAATGATTCTGTGGTTTGCCATAACCGCCTTTGCTCTTGTGGCAATCTCAAGCATTGGCAGCGAGTCTGCGCGCTACTTCTTTGAAGTCGCATGCCCGATCGTATGCCTGATACTTGGATCCTCATTGCTTGTGATGTTCGTTGAAGGGCGCGAGAGCAAGAACGGTGGATATAATCTAATGACCTCTCTTCCCCTAAAGATATCCGAGATAATACTATCGAAATTCCTTGTGGCTCTCGTTTCGCTGGCCGCGTGCTACACCATTATAGTTCTCGTAACGTATTTGGTAGGCGGATCGTTAGGCACAGTCGAAAAGGCTCTTTTTGGCGTCAACTTATCCTTGATATGGGTAGGTATACTTCATCTTGGAAGTGCCCGATTTGGACAGGAAAAGTTCTCGACCTTCGCAATGTTTGGAGTGATGCTTTCAGGAACAGGGTTGCTTGTTGTTTTGACTTCACTGAAAAGCGTCGGCAACGAACTGGAACTTGTAGCAGCTTTGATCAGGGCAGGTTCGGGATTGCTCGCTTTGCTAGTCTCAGTGATCCTGTACTTTTTACTTTTCTTCGCAACGGTCAGAACAAGGGCAAAATATCCTGAATTGTGAGCTGTATGGGGTTTTGGGGTTAAGTCCTTTTGATACAGCCAGGTATTTGAGAGGAGGAATACGATATGTTGGCTCTGATAAAAAAAGAAATCCTTGGTAGCAATGGAATAATGATCCTGGCTTCGACTCTTGCAATGGTCCTTGTGTTTCTCTTTCTTTCATTCAGTGCATACGGCGATGGCGAAACAAGGAACGATATTTTCGAATACATGTATTTGCTCAACGGACTTTCCATATTCGGCATGATGATGGGAGAAGAGAAATACGAAGAAAAGAACCACGGCAGGGAACTCATTGGAACACTTCCTGTAAAAAGCAGCGCCATAGTCGGCGCGAAATACCTTTCACTAATAGTAAGCGGCTTTTATTGTACTACTCTTGTTGCTTTGCTTCATTCATTCTTTCTCTCTGCAGAGCTCTTCTCCTCTCTCTTGAAAATGGCCATCGTAGCACTGGCAGTTTGTCTCGTCGTGGCAGCCGCGCTTTATCCGCTTATTTTCAAGTATGGATACAGCAGAATGATGATACTTGTCATGATTTCATACATACTAATTATCGGTATTCCTCTCTGGTTTAGCACACTTCTTGAGAAACTTGGGACTCTTGGATTTACTAAGCAAAGCATTACCCTTCTTCAGCGAAATGCAAATACTGCTGTAATAGTCGTCGTCTGCTGCGCGCTTTTTGCTTTTTTCTACTTTCTTGGATTGAAGCAGTATAGTTCGAACAATTCCCGATAACCGTATATAAACATAGGTCGTTTGCAATCGATGACATGCATCAAATAGTTCTTTGACTCGAACTGTATGCTGAGAAGATGCCGGCAAACATCCGTCCGGGTCGCCGGTATCGGAGATTGAAAGTCAGAATCTCTTCAGCTAGAGTACGTTGAGGTCACAGACCGGAGAGACCGCAGAGTCATACAGAGCATTTGCAGCCGTTTAGTACTCAACTTGGCGATTCGTCGATCTACCGTCACATGTTCTGTAATCAAAATCTTTATCCTCTTCGATTATTCGATAGGGCACTCGCATTGGTTTTAAATCAGCCTCAGACTTTACCTTTGCGTACGAAACCTTGAATTGGTTCTGGAGATGCTTTCATCAACAGAAGCAGGAAACGAGAGATATGTCAGGCGAGGCTCGAGGTCATTCGATATCTTCATGTTGGTTCCTATATAGAAGCAGAAAGTACAGAACCACTATAGGAAAGACGAGAAGGCCCGTGATCGCGAGAGCAACTGTGCTAGACAGCCTAAGAGCGACAAGCCCTATCAACGGACCACCGGCTATCTGTCCGAACGAATCGAACTGCCTAGCGACAGAAATTACGGTCGCTCTTACACTGGACACGCTGATCTGTTTGTTGATGAGAGCCGCGTACAGGGGATAGTCATTACGCCTTGCAGCAAAGCCTGCCCAATAGAAAGCGAGCGCCATCTCGAGTCTTCCGCTTAGCGAAAAACCGATGAAAGCGAACCCGAGCACGAGGTTGATTCCGATTAGATACTTCAGAAGTAGTTTGGATGAAGCGTCTGCCGTAGCTCTCTTTGAGAGTGCCAGAGTTATCATGCTCAAAACCATAGCGCCGGAACTGACCACTCCAAACACAATCAGGTATTTCGAACCCAGTTGCTGAGGAATCCTAAGATCTTCAAGGAACTTGAGAATCCACAACCTGTCGAATCCTTCGCTATATAAGCCTATAAGGAAACCGACAACTAAGAGAACGGCAAGTGTGCGAGACCTCCTGAATTGCCTTACCCCATCCCTGAAGGTGGTGAAGAAGACGGCGAGAGACTTTTCGCTACCCAACGGTCTGAAATTTCTCTCCTTCATGACAAGTCTCAGAATAATTGCGAAGAGAATCAGCGAAATCCCCGAGAGCACTATCGGTAAATTCAGGGCAACCATAGCAAGCAGAACTCCAAACCAGATGCCAATCAGTGAACCGAGCTGTTCGAATTGGGCGCCCCTGATCAATATACCATTAAGATTCTTGCTCTCGCTTTCATCTGCCACCCATGCGACATCCGCTCCGCTGAGAAAAGTGTAGCCGGCGCCTGCGACGATTTGGGAAAGAATAATCGCCCAGAATAGTGGAATCGCTCCTTCGATAACGAAGCTCAGCCCGACAATCAACAACCCGAGAATTATAGATTTCTTCCTTCCGGCAGAATCGGCGAACACACCTGTCGGAATTTCGAAGATCATAGCGGAGGTTTCGACAACAGTCCCTATGAGTACCAGCTCGAGCGGATTGAGACCAACTCTCTGGACGTAATAAACACCGCTAATTGCGAAGACCATATTGAAGAAGAAATACACAAACCCGGAATACAAATAATAGATACGCTCTGCTTTCATCGCTCTCCCTTAGACCTTGCCATACTCGAATTCAGATGAAGCTGGAAGTCACTCAAGTTTACTCCAATACACAAAAAAACGCCAATAAAACCCTCTGAAGCCTTTCTTTACGGTGTTAGGCAAAGCGAATCCGCTCACGGAGAGACTATATTCACGATCTCTCGTGGGAATAAGAAATTTGGAGGGTGGAGCATGGAGAGTTAAGGATGCCAGTCTGCTAACGCAGGCCAGTATCGCTTCGCGATGCCAGTCGCCTTCGGCGGCCAGTTCCGCTTCGCGGGCTGATCTTGAAGCTATTGATCTTAGTCCCCGCTCGAGCGGGGGGACCGCTTGCGGTGGGGCGTGTGCTCTTGAGAACCGTTGAGAGTGGAACATGGAGAGTTGAGAGAGATCGAGAGGACGAGAATTCTCTCCTCGGTCTCGTCTTCTCTCCTTATCTTGTGTTCTAAATGATGTTCTCGTTCTTACCAGACCCTAGACCCCAAACCCCATACCCGGTTCTTCGTCCTCTCTCCTCTTCTCGTGAAAATGGGGACTGACGGGCCCCTGACGTCTGTCCCCGATTTTCGCGTCTCGCCTTCTCTCTCAATCTCGTGGTCTCGATGATCTTCTTGTTCTTACCAGACCCTAGACCCCAAACCCCATACCCAGTTATGCACCAATCACCACCCACTATCCACCAATCACCGCTCTTCCGCTCTTAAACTTTCCCTTCACCAGACCTTTGATAAAGATGAATAGATAACCGAACGCCACGAAGATCGCCGAAACGACTAGTATGAAGAGCAATAGATTCCAGATGGATCCTATCCCCGACGGATACGGCGCCCCGGGATTGAGAAACCAGTAGGGATAAAAGCCGGTAATCGTTCCTCTCACTATAGAAACCAGCGCATATAGAAGCGGATAGAACGCCCAGATTAGCGGATAGAAGGATCTGTAACGTACTCTCTTCTCGAAAAACAGCCAGTAGATCATCATTAGTAGCGGAGTTACGTAATGAAGCAATACATTGGCCAGAAGCGCAAGTCCCGAAGGTCTGTAGAAGGATGAAAGGAGAAAGTGATAGACCGATGCCGTCACTATTATCCATAGAGTTACCCCTCCGGTGAGTATTCTGAGAATCTCGTGATCTCCGACTCTCCTTGAATTGAGAGCGATCTCCAGGGCGATTACGATCGCCACAAAAAGGTTCGTCTGTACTGTGTAATAGCTGAATACATTCAGTGCGGCGCGGACATCCCCGATCAAGAAGAGCTGCAGGAGTATTCCAGATAGTGACGAAACAAGAAGTGCCCAGCGAAAAACAGAAGCGATTCTCATATGACTCCTTTCATGTAGGTAATAATAATGATTCTACACTTTGCACAGGAGACATACCAGCAAAAAGGAGTGTTTACCTGACCGTTTGTTGTCGGCAGATTTTGCGATGATTTGGAAGCTACAAGAGCTTCACGCCGTCATTCATCCAATATGCCTGCCAGTATTCTTGCCGTCTTCTACAACTACCCGCACCGGGTGGCGCGGGTGGCAGAGCATCAGCGGTTCAACCTAGCCCTTTGGGGAGAGGCAAGTAACCATTTAGGCTTCTATATGCTCCCGTCTTTAGCTGCCAGGATGCTCACTAGAGCCTTTTCCGCTGCCAGAGTCAATGGATAGGTAGTAGGCGCGGCCGTAAGCAATGGATGAGAACCGATTTGCATGGTGAGGAAATCATTCACGGTTATCCCTTTCTGTAGACCGAGGCCGATTATGTTGATCATTTCTCCAACACTCTTTCCACCAGCCATTTGGGCACCAAGAAGGATTCCACTGTTCTTGGAGAAGATCATCTTGACAAAGATCTCTGACTTGTCGGGAAGCGAACCAGGGTGTCTGTCTACTCCCTTCGCAAAACCAACCACGTAATCGAAGTTCTCCATCTTTGCCGTACACTCAGTGAGTCCTGCGGCGGCGACTGTCAGATTGGCCACCGAAGTGGAAAACACTCCAAGATTACCGTGATTCTCCCTTATCATCTTGAGTTTGAATAGATTCGAACCGGCAACTCTAGCCTCGAAAGCGGCCGTAGACGCCAGCATCAATCTGCTGGGCTTCCTCGTGAAAAAGCATTTGTGCTCTACGCAATCACCGGCGGCAAAGACATCGTCAATGCTGGTTCTCATGTACTCATCGGCCCATATTCCACCGGTTATGCCCCTGTGAATTGGGATATTCTCCAGAAGCTTCACGTTCGGTCTGTAACCTATTGCGAGAATCACCATATCTGCTTCGATCTCTTCGCCGTTGTCAAGCAGAACTCCGGAAACCTTGTCTTCTCCTTTGATCTCAAAGACCTTCATCCCGGTACGCAGCTTCATACCCTTTTTCTCAAGTCTTTCGCTTATCATGGCTCCGAATTCCTTGTCAAAGGCTGCCGTGAGTATTTGGTCAACGGCCTCGACTAGATAGACTTCCTTACCGTCCGAGAGGATCTCTTCGGAAACCTCCACTCCGATGAAACCACCGCCCACTACCACAACTTTCTTCGCCGATTTGGCAGCAGCTCGTACAGTCCGAAGATACTCTTTATCCTTGGCTATGGTAAACACACCCGGAAGCTCGCTACCCTTTATTGGAGGAAATATCGGTTGTGAACCCGTGGCAATGACCAGTTTCTCATATTCGATAGACTCCCCACCGGAGAGCTTGACCCTTTTGGCATCAGTACTTACTTCTTCGACTTCATCGAAAACGAAACCGACTCCCAGATCCTCTGCGCCTTTTATTGGCATATTATTTGCATCTAAAGTCGGAAGAGTATGGAATATATAGGGAATTCCGCAGGGGATGACTCCTTCCCTTTCCTTTCTAATTACCACTACACTCTTGTCAGGATAGGTCTTCTTTGCCGTTGTTGCCGTGACAATTCCGGCGGGACCTCCTCCTACTATAACCACATCCTTTTTCATGCAACACCTCCTGATAAGATAATATATATGCCCAGAACATATATTAACACACTCTACTTGCTGGAGTGGAGAGGAAAAACAGGACTAAGTTTCTGATTGGCCTTTTCCTCTAACCATAAACTCTTGCCAGTTCTCCAGCAATTACTAGTGATTGCTCTTTCCAAGAACGGGTTTCAAAGAACCGCCAGTCGCCTTCGGCAGCCAGTATCGCTTCGCGATGCCAGTACGACTGCGTCGCGCCAGTTCCGCTCCCCTCTTGTCGACATTTTCGGTTTATTGCTGTACAATATATTCCGAGTACGAAAGATTCGAGTTCGGAATATTCGGCCACGAACATTCTAATACTGTGTGAAGAAGGTGGTTGTGTTGGAAGAAAGCTCAAAAATAGAAGAGATATTGACACTGATCAAGAAGATAATGTCGCTTATCAAGCAGAGTTTTGAAAGTGATTTCAAGAAGATGCACATTACAGAGTCACAGATCCTTGTCATGAGAGTGCTGAACCATTATGGCGATATGAAGGTGAGCGATATAAGCAGAGAACTCGATTTATCAAATAGCACAGTTTCTGGGATAATCGACAGACTCGTCGAAAAGAAGATCGTCCAGAGAAAGAGAAGTGAAAAAGACAGGCGAATCGTAATGATAAGCCTTGCCCAGGACTATCGCCAGCCTGTGAAGAGACACCTAAATGCCTTTGCCCAGAAGATGGGAAGGGCGTTATCGACTACCACAGAGGAAGATCTCGATTTCATTCTCGAAGGGCTTGAAAAACTGAGAACAATACTCGAAGAATCACAAAAACTAGAAGAAAGAGGCCAAAGCTGATGTTCAAACTGATCAGATATCTTAAACCTTACACAGTATTCATAATCGTTGCGGTGGCGCTGCTCTTCGTACAAGCCATGTCAGAACTGGCCCTGCCCGACTACATGTCGAATATCGTAAACGTCGGTATTCAACAGGGCGGTATCGAAGACGCTATACCCGAGGCCATAAGCAAAGAGACTTTCGATAACGTGTCTCTGTTCATTAACCAGGAAGACAGGCAAAGAGTCTTGAGCCACTACGATCTGGTCAACAAAGACTCGGTCATTTACGAAGAAGCTCTGAAGAAATACCCGGGGCTGGAGAACAACGACATCTATGTTCTAAAATCCGGCGAGATTGAAGACCGCGCCTCCCTTAATCTGATACTCGGTAAGGCGCTCATGGCCTATTCTGGAGTCAAGAACGGCATGGTCGGGCAAAACGGGAGCTTTGCGCCCCCCGGTGGCTTCAACATACCGGAAGGGGCAAACGTGTTCATGCTTCTGCGCCTAATGCCGGAAGCCCAGAGGCTAGAAATGCTCAATCAAGTTGACAGCATGGTCGAAGTCATGGGCGAAAACATCGTCAACCAGTCCGGTGCCCTTGCCGTAAAGGATATCTATGAAGAGCTCGGCGTAAACACCGAAAGGCTGCAAAGCGGCTACGTTCTGCGCACCGGTTTCATAATGGTTCTCGTGACATTGCTGAGCGCACTTTGTACCATAATGGTCGCCTTCATCGCTTCGAAGATAGCGGCCGCCTCGGCCAGAACTGTGAGAAGAGACGTCTTCGAAAAGGTCGAAAACTTCTCGAACTCTGAGTTTGCACAGTTCTCAACGGCCTCGCTCATCACCAGAACAACCAACGACATAACCCAGATACAGCTCGTGGTTGTTCTCATAATCAGAATGGTATTCTACGCGCCAATAATAGGTGTCGGCGGAATCCTGAGGGCACTTGAGAAGAGCACCTCCATGTCATGGATCATCGCTCTCGCCGTAATCATACTACTCGGAATGGTGGGTATCGTATTCGCCATAGCCCTCCCGAGGTTCAAGAAGATGCAGAAACTCGTAGACAGATTGAACCTCGTTACAAGGGAACACCTGTCCGGTCTCATGGTCGTCAGGGCCTTCAATACCCAGAAGTTTGAAGAAGGCAGATTCGACGCAGCAAACAGAGACTTCACAAGAACCGACCTCTTCGTCAACCGGGTAATGGTCGTACTGATGCCGGCGATAATGTTTGTCATGAATGGAACCATGCTCCTCATCGTCTGGGTGGGCGCCCACCAGATAGAGGCCTCGACAATGCAGGTCGGAGACATGATGGCCTACATTCAGTACGCCATGTTGATCATCTTCGCCTTCCTCATGCTGACAATGATGTTCATCATGATCCCTAGGGCCTCTGTTTCGGGAGCCCGAGTGTCGGAAATCCTGGAAGTAAACCCCAAGATAAAAGACCCCAAAGACCCTAAGAAGTTCAAGAAGGAATCCAGAGGGACGGTCCAGTTCAAGAACGTCTGCTATCGCTTCCCCGGAGCCGAGAAAAACATCCTGAACGACATAAGCTTCACAGCCTTACCGGGACAGACGACGGCGATCATCGGCTCAACCGGTTCGGGGAAATCAACGCTGCTGAACATGATCCCGAGATTCTACGATGTCTGCGGTGGCCAGGTCCTGGTTGACGGAATAGACATCCGCGAAGTGAGCCAGCACGACCTGCGGGACCGCATAGGCTACGTCCCCCAAAAGGGCGTCCTCTTCAGCGGAACCATAGAATCGAACCTGAAATACGCCGACGAGAAGGCCTCTAAAGAAGAAATGGAAGAGGCCGCCGAGATCGCACAGGCCGTCGAATTCATAACCACGAAAGAAGGAGGGTACGACTCACCCATTTCTCAGGGTGGTACGAACGTATCCGGCGGACAGAAGCAGAGAATCGCCATAGCCAGGGCACTGCTGAAGAAACCCCAGATATTCCTCTTCGATGACAGCTTCTCGGCCCTGGACTTCAAGACAGATGCGGCACTGAGAAGAAAACTAAAAGAAAAAACGGGAGATAGCACAATGATAATAGTCGGCCAGAGAATTGCGACGATAAAGAACGCCGATCAGATACTTGTCCTGGACGAGGGCAACCTTGTCGGAATCGGCAAACACCAAGAATTGATGGCGAGCTGTCAGACATACAGGGAAATCGCACTGTCACAGCTTTCAGAGGCGGAATTAGCATGAGCAGGGACAACAGAGAAACCGGAAGAAGATCTCAAGGTCGCGGCGGCGGCCCGATGGGTCCCGGCATGATGCGCGCGGGAGAAAAGGCAAAAGACTTCAGAGGGACTATAAAGAAACTGGTTCAATACCTTAAGAAGTACCAGGTCCTGATACTCGTAGTTTTCTGTTTCGCGGCGGCCGGTGCCTTGTTCGCCATTATCGGGCCGAAGATACTCGGGACTGTAACGACCGAAGTCTTCGAGGGCATCATGGGCAAAATCACCGGTACCGGCGAAGGGATAGACTTCAATTCCATCGCAAGGACCATGTTAATCCTTCTCGGGCTGTACGTGCTTAGCGCCCTGTTCATCTATATCCAGGGCTGGATAATGTCCGGCATATCGGCGAAGATCACATACAAATTCAGGGAGGAGATTTCCAGAAAGATAAATAGACTCCCCCTGAAATACTTCGACAAGACCTCCCAGGGAGACGTCCTGTCAAGAGTGACCAACGACGTCGATACCATAAGCAGGACGCTAAACCAGAGTCTGAGCCAGATCATAACGTCTGTCACGACCGTTGTCGGAGTCACCATAATGATGTTCTCGATAAGCTGGCAGCTAACACTGGTTGCCCTGCTCATCCTGCCGGTCTCGATGGGGCTCATCGCCTTCGTCGTGAAGATGTCCCAGCGATACTTCAAAAAGCAGCAAGAGTATCTCGGGAAGGTCAACGGCCACATAGAAGAGATGTACGGAGGCCACATCGTCGTGAAAGCGTTCAATGGAGAAGAGAAAAGCATAGAGACCTTCGACAAACTCAACGGCGAATTGTACGACTCCGCCTGGAAATCCCAGTTTCTCTCCGGCATGATGATGCCTATCATGACCTTTGTCGGCAACCTGGGATACGTACTCATAACCATAATGGGCGGCTGGTTCGCCGTCAGAAAGATGATCACAGTCGGCGACATCCAGGCCTTCATCCAGTACGTGAGATCGTTCACTCAGCCCATCGCCCAGATCGCCAACATAATGAACATCTTCCAGCAGACGGCCGCTGCAGCAGAGAGAGTGTTCGAATTCCTGGAAGAGGACGAAGAGATCACCGAAACCACCACCCCCGTCAGGTCAGTCGAGCACCACGGGCACGTCGAGTTCAAGAACGTCAGATTCGGTTACGACCCGGAGAAAATAATCATAAAAGACTTCTCCTGCGACGTCTACAAGGGGCACAACATAGCCATTGTCGGACCCACCGGAGCGGGAAAGACAACCATCGTCAAACTCCTGATGCGTTTCTACGACGTCAACTCCGGAGAAATACTCCTGGACGGCCACAATATAAAAGACTACACCCGGCACGACCTGAGAGAAAACTTCGGCATGGTACTTCAGGACACCTGGCTCTACAACGCCAGCATCCGCGACAACATAAGATACGGAAGGCTTAACGCCACAGACGAAGAAATACTGGCAGCGGCGAAAGCGGCGCACGTCGATTCGTTCATCCACACACTCCCGGACGGTTACAACCTCGTGCTGAACGAAGAGCAGACCAACATCTCCCAGGGCCAGAAACAGCTCATAACCATAGCCCGGGCAATCCTGGCAGACCCGAAAGTCCTGATCCTCGACGAAGCGACCAGTTCAGTCGACACCAGAACGGAAGCCCTCATCCAACAGGCTATGAAAAACCTAATGAAAAACAGGACAAGCTTCGTCATAGCACACAGACTCTCGACCATAAGGGATGCGGACCTCATACTAGTTATGAACGAAGGCGACATCGTCGAACAGGGAAACCACAAAGAACTCCTCGCGCGCGGCGGATTCTACGCAGAACTCTACACCAGCCAGTTTGAAAAAGACTTCGTAGAGGCCGTATAAGCAAGAAAGACTAAGAACCGTTGTACGTTGCTCGTTGTGGGTTGCTGGTGAGAACCGCCGTTGAGAGTGGAGCGTGGAGAGTTATGAAGAATCGCCAGTCGCCTTCGGCGGCCAGTATCGCTTCGCGATGCCAGTACGACTGCGTCGCGCCAGTTCCGCTTCGCGGGCTTTAAGAACCGTGGTAGGTTGTGCGTTGTAGGTTGTTGGCAAGAGCCGACAGAGAATTGCTGTCATCCCTTAGTGCACCTATAATGTCATCCCGGACCCCGATCCGGGATCACCTCCTCAGAAT
>LVBU01000486.1 GCA_001603185.1 Thermotogales bacterium Thermo_02
TTTAAATAAATCCTCAGGAATTGAAACATAGGACTCAAACAGAAGAAATGGATCCACTTTCTCTTGGGAGTATTTTGACATATCGAATCACCTTTATCCACTTTCACTAATCTACTCAAGATCCTGCAACCTTGGCAATGAGCCCTTTCTCTGCTCACTCCTCTTCGTCGTCTTCGTCTCTCTGACCGTTATTCGAGTATACTGTTATTACTTCGAGTTTTCTCAAACCTTTCCCTATGACCGCGGTTATTTCGCCGTCACTTACTTTGATCCTGTTATGATGGGCGAGCCTGACCATTCTGCCTCCGCCGGTAATGAGCTCCATCACTCGATCGGGATCGATGTCCCTCTCCTCCATTCTACTAATAGCGTGAGGGTGAAAAGTAACATCAAGCTCTTCAGTGGGCCTTTCTTCGTTCTCCGCACTTAAAGACTTGACAATATAGGCTATGACAACAACAATGACTGCAACAACAAGAATAAAGAACATATAAACCACCATGAACAGGATGGCCGGTAGGCTTCTACTTTTTTCACTTTCCGAGCCTGATGAGTATGTCATCCATAATGTAAGGATCCTCTTTCGTGCCTCCTCCAAAATGATATCCCTTCGGTTCAGGGTATATATCTCTATAAACGGCTTCTATGCCGTCAAAGTCCCAAGTAGTTATGTATATGTTGAATCCCTCAAAGCTGTCTGGTCTTCCCAGAGTTTCACCGGGAATGCGCAGGATCACTTCATTTGTGAGAGTGTTTGTCTGTACTAAAGGCGTCGGAGAGATCGCCGTCCCGAAGGAGTCTCTGCCGCTTCCTTCGGAAGAGTATGCAACGATCGACCAGCCATTTGCAAAGATGAAGTAGTCCCAGTCCAGTCCCCCGGGCATATTCGCATTTTGGAAGGGGAGAGCGGTGGCGCCTTTCTTTGACGGATCATCGATATATATCTGGAACGTCACATGGTCGAAACCATTTTGGGGCCCCCATGAGTTGGTAAGGTCTTTGATCTTCAGGCTTACAACGAGTGAAGCCCCTATCTGTCGAACAGTTGCTCCAAGCATGTCCATCTGTCGCTTGAATGTTATGTCGGTAGGATAGAGATATCTCCCTTCCGGGCCGGTATCATCGCCCTCAGGGTCTTCGACGCTGGCCAGCAGAACTTCGGGAAGATCCAGATCGACCAGATACTCTCTGCTGTAAACCGAATCTCTCCTGGTCTTACCATATACTTTGAATAGGATCGAGTGAACTCCGGGATCGAACTTCGAAATATCCCATTCATAAGACCAGCGACCATCTACGATATCGATGTCTTGCGCTTCGTCGATTCGAGTATCGAATATTATCTTGGCCGACGTCGCTCCCCTCGCAGTCCCGGTGATTACGTAGTTTCCACTTATCTTCTGATAATAATCAAGATCTGCGACAAACTCTATGTCTGGAATCGAGATATCCTTCCTCTCGTCAGTCGCAAGTCCTATATACAGAGATCTGGGATTCATTGTTATCACCAAATTCCCGTCTCGTTCGGTAACATAGTCTTTGGGAAGCGAATTGAAGGTGTACAGTACTTTCATTACTCCTCCAGTCTCCATGCCCGTTTCCATATTTGCAAGTATCTTTCGCTCTGCGGAGGTATTCAAGATTACGAATGCCTTTTCTCCCTCATATTCAAGGCTGTAAGCAAATATCCCCGGTCCGTTGGGATCGTCCTTCAATACCTTCAATTTACCATATCGAAATATCGGATTGTTTTTCCTTAGCTCAGTGAGCTCCTGAATGTATTTGAACAGTTCCGAGCCA
>LVBU01000043.1 GCA_001603185.1 Thermotogales bacterium Thermo_02
CTGGAATTTCCTCCGGAGTAAATGCAAAAGGCACCTACCCGGAGATACTAACTCACGAGCAGATGCTCATATTAAAATAATAATACCTATTTGCATTTATCCAGGAAAATCTTTGGCTTAACATCTCTTCACTCCCTGCACGCTTTAGATGATTCTACACTTTTCTCACTACCTCTGTCAAATAGACTGGGCTAATGAGAATTACGACTTCAAAACATCTCTTTATATTCTGCCGCGGCACAAAAAACGACGGCTCAACTTTCCTCAAGCCAGGTTTTGCCGAAATGACTTAGATAGTCTTCTAGAGAGAGTTTGTAATCCTCGTCGCAATGCTGAAAGAAATTGATTGGACTTACCGATATATAGCCATCAAAAACGTTTCTAAAATCAAAATCCTCACTGATCGAATCGTGGACAATCGCTTTT
This sequence comes from Thermotogales bacterium Thermo_02, assembly GCA_001603185.1. GTDB lineage: Bacteria > Thermotogota > Thermotogae > Petrotogales > Kosmotogaceae > Mesotoga. Next base: position 427 of record LVBU01000043.1, read on the forward strand.
CGCATCCAGAAAACCTCTTCGCCCCATTCATTGACACTCTTCTCAAAGCGTCTCTTCTTGACGAGTCCACCGGGTCTGGTACAGACGACACCCTTTATGGAATGCTTTGGCAGATTTGGAATATTGACATTCAGGATCGTATGTTTTGGGAGCTTGGCCCAGTCATAATCAACAATGAAGTCCATTACGAAGTCGATGGCAACCGAAAAGTCCGGCTCGTCTTCACAGGCTATGGAAACTGCAACGGCAGGCAAGTCTAAGGTGCTTGCTTCAAGAGCTGCAGATATCGTTCCCGAATATCTTAAGTCCACGCCAAGGTTCTGTCCGTGATTTATACCACTTATGACTAGATCGAATCCATCGTCTTTGAACATACTTGTCGCAGCTACCACGCAGTCGGCGGGAGTTCCACTCGTACAAAACGAGGCAACTCCTTCGATCATAGAGCGCTCTCTTATCCTGACCGGGGTAAGCCAGGTTATTGAGTGACTTACACCGCTTCTATTTGATTCTGGAGCAACAACGGTAACGTTGTGAACAGCAGAAAGCCTTCGGGCGAGAAGCTTTATCCCCGAAGCTTCAATGCCGTCGTCATTAGTGAGGAGTAATCTCATTAGAATTCACCACCCGATCTATTCTAACCTGAAACTAGTTTGAGTTCATTACAGTGACAAAAATGACACAAAACTGCTCAGTCGTACTCAACTCCCATGTCTCTCAGGTCCGAACTGAAAATAAGAGATCTGGCAGCTCTGAAAAAGACAAGCAAAGGAATAACTCCGATCACCGAAGCGGCTCCGAATAGGTTCCATGACGTATAGTAACTTCTTATCTCTCCGGCATAGCTGAAGACCTTAAGAGAAAAGGGCTGCAAGTTTCCACTTTTTAGAATTATGAGGGGCAATGTGAATGCACTCCAGGCCGATACGGTTATGTACGTGAGAATGCCGCCGATAACTGGAAGGGATAGAGGAAGAAGCACTCTCCACATATAACCCGGCTCGGAGAGTCCCTCGATTTTTGAGGCTTCAAGTAACTCCCGGGGAACTGAAGAGAAGAAGCCACCCACGACAAAAATGGTGACCGGCATCGTCTGTACTGAGACTACCAGAGCGATAGCGAAGAGAGTGTCCGTAATCTTCAGAAAATCGAATACAAAGTACAACGGAAGCAACGTATGCATCCCTGTGTAAAGACTTCCGAAGAGTATGACAGCAGTGATGATCTTTATCAGAACCCGCTTGCTTTTGCTAAATATATAGGAGAAGGGAAGAACCGCGAATATCGATATTGTGAAACTCCAAAGCGTAATCAAAATAGTGTTTGCAATGTTCTTGAGCAAACCATCGGAGATGACTCTCGAGTAGTTAGCCAGTGTCAAATCTCCAAGTGAAGGAAGTATCTCACTATCTCTCGAAAAGGAAAGGGCGAAGATGTAGGCTATTACAACTAAAGTTGGGATGATTATCAGAACTACAGACATCTTCTTCAACCATTCGGGAAGAGTAAAGTCCAGAGGGGGAAACCTGTGGCGAACCGATAAGAGAATAACGGGCACACTCAGAAGACTGGCAGGCATGATTCCGCTAACCCCGTTTGAGACAAAACTATAAAGATTGATGGACACCTCGTATAGAATTACGAGCGTGATAGTTACCCTGAAAGCCTTCTTGAATCTGGGTATGGAGAAGGGTAACAGGGCATAAGTGATTATGATCGGAAGAGAGACCCACCGCCAACCATCGAAGAGACCGATCAGAAGGTGCGATAGAGAGCTAAGCGCAAGAATCTGTCTGTGCCTCTTTGGCACTTCGTTCCTTGAGAAGAGAGCGGCAAGAATCCATAGTACGGCAAAGCCCCCAACATACACGGAGTATGCGGAAAGAAGTCCGAAATCTTTCAGAGAGCTGAATTTCCTGAAGAGAACAACTCCCAGAAAGGAAGTCGCTCCTGTCAATGTTTGAGGTGTGAAGCCCTCCGGAAGAAGCGGCCCACTTCCCGAGAGAAGGAAGACAGAAGTGAACTCCTTGGTTGCCCTTGCTAGCTGAAAGAGACCATAAGGAATAAGCAAATACCTTATCTCGCCGAAAAGGAGAGATGCCCCCGCAAGATCACCGGCTCCGTCGAGTTTCATCATGTCGTCCACTTCTCTCGATACTCTGTTAAGCATCCCGATGATTATCATCGTCGAAAGCGGAAGAGACAACCATACGCTCACCACAAGAGATGCGGTAAAAGCTTGAAAAGCGTTGAGCGTCAGGTCTATATTCGTATTGAGAAGAGTGTTGAGAAGAGAATAACCCCCATAACCCTGAATGAATGACCGCCAGCCTGAGACAGAGATAAACGAGGGTATGAACCAGCCTATGGCAAGAAGAAGCATAGCGAGCCTGCTCGCTCGCGAAGAGTTTCTAAGTCTTAGAGCGAGAGCAAAGGCAATTGACAGTTCAATCAGTACTCGAAGAAAGGCCCACAGTGATGTTAGCTTTAGAGAAAGCTTGAACCCTTTATCTCGAAGAATACTCAGGTAATTCTCCAGACCAGTAAATGCGGGCATGTCCTGATAGACACCGTACCTTGTAAAGGAGAAGACCAGGGCCCATAAGACGGGCCCGAGGAGAGTAACTGAGATCATAAGTAAAACCGGCGTACTCATTGTCCAGTTTTTTCTGGATAGAAAGGGTAAAGCCAGAAATACAAGAAACACAAAAAGGAAGACGCTCATCGTATTAATCGGCGGAGACCCCCTGCTTTAGCTGTGGGGAGGAAGCTGCCTGCCTCCTTTCACATAGTGGTAAGGAGCCGGATTTCTCCGGCCCCGTGTAGGCTAACCAATAGCCTACCTCCTTACGGAGTAATCTTCCCATCGCCAATGTTATTCGACAGTTTCTCGTTAGCACTGTCCCTACCCATCAGGACTGTTTAACCACCAACCGCAGAGCGTAAGACTTGGGAACGCATCCTACGGTGCCTATACATTTGCCGATAACGTAGTGCTCGAAGCACTCAGGCTAGTCAAATAGGGCTTTAACAAGCCCCCGGCTTTAGCCGTGGGGTATTTGACCTCACCACATAGAGTCTATATAACCCTGCGCTCCAATTAGAGAATCTTCAATACTCATTCTCCCGCTGAAAATCATCTGCAATGCCTTTTCAAATGATTCGAAGAGTATAGTTTGGTAACCCGGATGATTTGGAATGAACTGCCCTTTGTCGATTATCTTATCGATTTCTGCAGCTCCTTCCAGTTTAGATAACAAGGGGTACTTCGCGAATTCTTCGTAGAAGCTTTCGCTGTTCTCTATGAGATACCGCGCAAATCTGACAGAACCAGAATAGGTCTTTTCATTGAAGAACACAAAACCCTTTGAATCGATCACGCCGCTCACAACTGCACCCTCAAGATCCGGAAGTGAAAGCATCTCAAAATCGAGCCCTGCAGATCTGAAACGTGGCGCAAGATAACTTCCCTGAAGCATGATTCCGATCTTTCCGTCTCTGAATAATCCGTTAAGCGCTCCTCTCTCAAGCCTGCTTATAACGCCCGAATCGAAGTAGCTCTTGACTTTCGACACAGCCATAACAGTCTCCATAGAGAACACTAGAGGTCTACCGTTCGTGTCGATCGGCTGAGAGTCTATAGATATGTAAGGAAACATCATGTATGGCGAGGTGAAATCAAACGCAATCGGGTAATCGACAACCCTCTTAAGTTCTGAATAGATGTTGGGAAGGTCTTCGAAATCGAGGCTTTTGGGAACGTCAACTCCTGCAGCGGCAAAGACCCTGCGGTTTAGAAATGCGACCTGAAGATCGGCGTAGTATGGCATCCCAAAAGCGTTTCCGTTCCACGAGTATGCCTGCAAATACTTATCCTCGAATCCCGAAAGATCACTCGGGTCGATTCTCACCGCTCTGCGTGAAGCCCCTATATTTCCTGTATATGTATCTTTTATCAGCGCCAAGTCTGGAAGGTCACCAGTCTTGAGAGCAATGTTCAGTTTGTCTTCGATCTTTGGGAAATAGACTAAGTTTACTTCTATGCCCGTTTCGCTTTGAAATCTGTTTGCTGCCTCCTGATAGAAACTCTCACCCTCCCAGCTAACCCACACCGTAATACCTAACGCAGAGCAGGCAAGAATAGCAAAGATAAGAGTAACGAACTTTTGCATATTACACCTCCAGACTCAGTATTTCGAACAACATCTTTTCACTCTTGAACGGTGCCTGTCGCAAACGTATACCGGTAGCGTCGAAGATCGCGTTGGCTATCGCCGGTATTGGTGTATCTATACCTATTTCACCGATGCTTTTTGCACCGAACGGGCCTGTAGGTTCGTAGCTCTCGACCAGTCCACAAGTGAGCTTTCCATAGTCCATTCTCGAAGGTATTTTGTAGGTAAAGAAATCGTTGGTCAGCATGCGACCGTTCTTAGCGTAAATGACGTCTTCATAGAGAGCCCAGCCTATTCCTTGCATAGATGCCCCTTCGAGTTGACCCATAGCCTGTATAGGGTTAAGAGCCACTCCACAATCTGCATAGGAAACTAGATTTATGAGGTCAATCTTTCCGGTATCCATATCCACTTCAACTTCTGCAAACGTTGCCATGAATGGCGGTGGTGATTCTTCACCGACGTAAGAAGCAGTCGCCGCTATCTGCCGCTGGTTAAATGTGTAAGTGTGCTTTGTGGCAAGCTCTTCGAGGGTTATTGAAAGACCATCTGAACAACTGACTACTCCGTCTACCAGCTCAAGATCACCCTTCTCTCTCTCCAGATAACTCGATGCAAGAGATAGTATCTGTGTCTTGACATCTTCACAGGCCATCTTAACTGCATTTCCCGAAACATAAGTGGTACTGGAGGCATACGCTCCCACATCAAAAGGTGTTATGTCAGTATCGGAAGAATACACTATTATCTTCTCAAGAGGCACTGTCAGCACTTCAGCCGCTATCTGCGCAAGAATAGTATCGCTTCCGGTTCCGATATCCGTTGCTCCAACCAGCAGATTGAAAGAACCGTCTTCGTTCATCTTTATCGTGGCTGCGCCCATGTCAATCTTTGGAATGCCCGACCCTTGCATTGCCAAAGCGCAGCCTACTCCTCTGACCCTTGTTCCGTTTTCCAAACGCTTGCCACGCTTTTTGTCCCAGCCTATGACCTTCTTCCCAAGATCTATACATTCCTGCAGCTTACAGCTATTCATTATCTGTGGCACGCCCTCTCTTCCTTCGCCCATAATCTTGAATATCGGAGAGGTCTCGCCCTCTCTAATAGAGTTCATTTCCTTTAGCTTCAGCGGATCAATATTCATCTCCAGGGCAAGCTCATCTATTGCACAATCGAGCGCAAATAGTCCTTGAGGTGCCCCGTAACCCCTGTAAGCTCCTGCAGGTGGAAGGTTAGTATAGACCACATCGCCTTCAAAGCGCACCGCGTCAACTTTGTTGTAAAGCGGCAAAGTCTTTGAACCGGAGACCATAAACGTTGTCAGGCAGTGTTCGCCGTAAGCCCCGGTATTCGATAAGCCCTTCATCCAGATAGCCCTTATTCGTCCGTCTTTTGTCGCACCCACTCTTATGTCGTACTTCATCTCGTGTCTGATATTCGTCGCCATTGATACTTCTTCTCGCGTATAGTTGATTCTTGCAGGTTGGCCGGTTTTAAGAGTCACAAGTGCAGCATACGGTTCTACTATGATTGACTGCTTTCCTCCGAACCCGCCCCCTATCCTGGGCTTTATCACTCTTATTTCCGACATAGGTTTCTTCAGTATTCTGGCTAGTATCCTTCTGCAGTGAAATGGGACCTGGGTCGAAGAAATCACTATCAGTCTTCCGGAAGGATCGAGATAAGTGACAGCGTTATGGGGCTCAAGAGCAGCATGGAGTTGAGTATCCACATGATAAGTTTTACTAACAACAAAATCGCATCTATCGAGCGCCTTTTCGGTCTCTCCTATCTCCATTTCGAAATGAGCGGCAATATTCCTCGAACTGTCAAACACACCCGAACAGTCCGCCTCGTCGTGTATTCTGGGAGCCCCTTCGGCCATTGATTTTTCCATATCGAGAATTGGATCCAGTACTTCATATTCGACCTTTATCGATTTTAGTGCCTGTCTGGCAATCTTTTCTGAAGTCGCCGCAACTATCGCAACAGGGTCTCCCACGTATCTTACTTTATTGTCGAGTAAATAAGAGTCGTAAGGCGATGGTTCAGGATACCCCTGACCGGCCCTTGAATATGGCACCCTATCGATATCCTCGTGCGTGAGAACACAGACCACTCCTTGAATCGTGAGAGCAGACTGAAAATCAATCGTTTTTATCATTGCATTGGGATGAGGTGAACGTAGAAGCTTTACGGTAAGTGCGTTAGGAACATCGTAATCTGGTGTGTAAACAGGCTTTCCCCTGACAATGGCCTTGCCGTCAAGCTTCTTTTTAGGTTTCCCAACAACTTCGAAATCTCTAGTCATCCCGATCACTCCTTAGAAGTTCTGCCGCCTTCTTTATAGCCCTGTTTTGGGGTTCATAACCGGTGCATCTGCAGAGGTTCCCATTAAGGGCAAGCCTTATGTCTTCATCTGAAGGTTCCGGATTTTCCCTTATCAAAGCCTCTCCAGTCAGGACTATTCCGGGAATGCAATAGCCGCATTGGGCTCCACCTTCTTCAAGGATCGCCTCCTGTATCGGATGGAGTCTATCTCCTTCTGAAAGCCCTTCTACTGTCTCTATCGATTGTCCGTCGACTGATACGGCGAAAGTCGAACACGAGAGCACCGGAGCGCCGTTCAGCAACACAGTACACGAACCGCAGCTGGCAGAGTTGCAGCTTCTTCGCACGCTCTTATAGCCAAGATCGCGAAGAACTTCGAGTAAATACTGCCCGGGGTCGATATCAATTTCATGGTCTTTTCCGTTAATCACTAGAGAGATCTTCATCTACATCATCTCCATTATTCGTTCGGCAGCTCTTTGTGCCATTACGGAAGCCAGATGCTTTCTATATTCAAAAGATGCCAGCATATTCGAACCGCCCGCAAAATTGTCAAAGACCAGGCTCCTAACGATAGAAGGCATTACTTCATTTATCTTGAGATCTTCCAGAGCACTCTCTACAACCTCGAATCTTACTGGGTACTGCGGTCTGGAACCGCAGACAACTCTGGCAGACTTTATCCGCCCTGACTCGGATTTAATCGACAACGCTACATTAACCGTGGCTATATCAAAAGTCGTCTTTGAAAACTTCTTGAACGCCGATAACCAACCGTCTCTGGAAATCATAATATGTGTGATTAGAGGCTTTTCGCCTGCAGGCAAGGTGAAGTAATCGGAAAGTACCATTCTTCGGTATCCATCTGCGCCATACACCATTAGGTTGGCTCCGACTGCTAGTAGACAGGCGCTCACATCAGACCAACCTAGTTTTGGAGCTATAGATCCTCCTATGGTCGCCATGTTTCTTATTTGCCACGATCCGACACACGATAGACTTTCGTAGAAGAAGTCACCAAACTCCTTGCGAACTAGATTGTCTTTTCTGAATGACTCGATAGTTGTCGTTGCTCCGATTACCAGCTCATCGCCCTTCAATGAAACCGTATCAAGCCTCAAAGCCTTGAGATCTATTATTCTTTCGATCCTTGATGACTCCATTAGAGCTACTATAGTACCACCCGAAAGAAATATTGAGTGATCCCTGTCCGATTCCATAATCGTGAAAGCCTCTTCCACAGTTCTGGGCCTGAAGTATTCACTCACGTTTGAAAGCATCACTATCCCCTCTTTCTCCAGACATTCAAAGTCCTTCCGATCAGTTTCTTCACAACTGTACTCCTGTACCAGGCGCTTGCTCTGACATCGTCTATCGGCGAAATCGGTAGAAGTGCCAGCGAAGTGAACTCTGAATCGTCGAAGTCCTCTGCGGTCTTTCCGTAATATTCCTGCGCCTCAACCGGTATAACGATTGAAGGTGCCACGGACCCATATGCGATTCTCATCTCCGAATCGGTTATCAAAGAACCGACTGATGCAACGGCAATAGCCATAGCACTTCTCTGCCCCACCTTGTAGAACTGCGTAAAGAACTCACGCGTCTTCTGGATTAGGATTGCCCGAACGTACTCTCCCCGCTTTAAAGTCGTCTTTCCAGGTCCTTTGATGAAATCAATGGCGTTCTCAGTACGTTCGCCCCTGGAACTTCTTATTAACACGGCGCTTTTAGACAGGTACAGAGCAACGATTGAGTCTCCTGCCGGAGAAGCGTTAACGAGATTACCGACAAGGGTTGCCCTGTTACGTATCTGAGGGCTACCGACCTCGCGGAGCGTTTTTGCCGTAATAGGGCTATGAATGTTAACGAGATCGCTCTGCAGTAACTCCGACATGGTTGTCCTGCAACCTACGAAAATACACTCTCCCAGGTCTGCTATCTCATTCATTCCTTCTAACCTGGCAAGACTGACTAACATCTTCGGTTGGATCCTCTTTAGTCTTATCTTGACGAGAAGATCGGTACCACCTGCCATTAAGTGACACTCGTTTTCGTCCAGTATTTGAAGCAGCTCTCTCTCTTTGACGGGCATTTGAAGATTATAAGCCATTTCTACCACCCCCGGAGTTATCGTTTCTCTGCCTTGATGGCTAGACCTATCTGCGAATCGCCAAGAATCACTATTTCTTCGAAGTGCCTTCCCGAATGGAACTTATTCCCATGGTCTTCCAAAAGAGTGAGAATCAAATTCTCAGGCATTAATCAGGCGATCTCACAGACTGTAATCCAAAATATCATCTCTGATATCTATGTCTTGCACATGCCGCTTCTCGCCTTCGATGAGCTTCGATGAAACCTTTCCAGTTCTCACCAGTGAAAAGGCTCCATTTTCACCCTCTAGAGAGAAAATATCTGGAAAAATCGAACAGGGCAAAAAAGTTGGAAACCCTTTCTCGCCCCTGTGAGAGAAAGCCACTATTTCTCTGCGGGACGAAGCTTCGGCAATCAGCCTTTCCACATCTTTCCAGTGAACGAACGGCATATCTGCAAGAGTAAGCACTATGCCCTCAGTGTCGGGATCACATCTCCTCAGGCCCGCCTTTATGCTTGAAGATATTCCCGACCTGTAGTCCGGATTCAGTACAGGGGTGAAACCCCTGAGATCGAATTTGTCAAGCGAGAAGCCTGTTTTAACCACCAGATACTTCGGTAAAATGCGTGAAGGACCGAGATTGTCCAGAACACGTTGCAGAAGAAGAGAACCTTCGAAATCGGACACTAGCTTCTCACTGCCGAACCTTGTTGAAAGTCCAGCTCCAAGCAGAACGATAGCAAGTTTTTCGAGTTTTATCTGCACTTCTTGGCCGCTTCCCTTATTGCCTCAATTATCTTGTAATAGCCGGTACATCTGCAGAGGTTTCCCTCGATTGCTTCTTTGATCTCTTCGTCTGAAGGGTCACTGTTCTTGTCCAACAAAGCCTTTGCGGACATTAGCATGCCAGGAGTGCAGAAGCCACACTGAACGGCTCCATTGTCTATGAAAGCCTTCTGTAAAGGATGTAACTCTCCTTCTTTTTCGAGACCCTCTACGGTAGTCACTTCATGACCATCGACCTCCGGTGCAAGTACAAGACAGGAGTTTACGGCTTCTCCGTCTATTATGACCGTGCAGGCACCACACTCACCTTCTCCGCAGCCTTCCTTTGTTCCAGTTAGGCCGAGATCCTCTCTCAAGAAATCTAGAAGTCTCCTGTCGTCTTTTACCTCGGCAGACACGCTCTTTCCGTTTAGAATGAAGCTAATCTTCACCTGAGACCTCCTTGACAATGTTTTTATCTGGTGGGAGTTTTTTGAGTTCCGGCAAGACTAGAGATGCACTCTTCAAATCCTTTAATCCGTTGCCGGTAACTATTATACCTACTCTTGTTTCTGGAGTAAGAAGGCCCGCTCTCGAAAGCTTCTTGAACCCGGCAAAAGCTGTCGCTCCCGCCGGTTCAGCGAAGACCCCGGTCTCTCTGGCCAGCTCAACTATACTCTCAAGTATTTCTCTATCGGAGACATCAATAATAATGCCTTCGTTCTCTTTGGTGTAGCGACAGGCCTTGATAACATCCCTAGGTTTCCCTACGCAGATGCTGTCGGCTACGGAAGATGCCTCAATATCTATCGGTTCGAAAGGCTCGCCTCTTTCAAAAGTCATCTTTATCGCCGCTGAACCCGAGGCCTGAACGCCCACGATTCTTGGAATGACGTTAATAGCACCTGATTCTCTCAGATCACTGAATCCTTTGTGAAAGCTCGCCAGTACGGTACCATCTCCTGCAGAGACGAACACATAATCCAGAGGGGTCGATTGAAGCTGAACAGCCAGTTCCATTGCACAGGTCTTCTTCCCTTCAAGCAGATAGGGGTTTATGGCGCTGTTTCTGCAGTACCAGCCCATGGATATACCAGTCTCCATTGACAAATCGAACGCTCTATCGTAGCTCGCTTCTATCGCAAGAACTCTGGATCCGTAAACCTGTAACTGCGTCAACTTGGCTATCGGAGAGGTTGCGGGAACAAAAATAACACTTTTCAGGCCTGACACTGCAGCGAACCCCGAAAGAGAACTCGCAGCATTTCCTGTGGAAGCACAGAAGACCGTACTAAAACCCTTTTCAACGGCCTTTGCAACGGCCACGGCACTTGCGCGGTCTTTGAAGGAAGCCGTCGGATTTCTGCCATCATCCTTAACAAAGACTTCAGCGACTCCATACTTTCTCGAAAGTACCTTACTTTCATAAAGAGGAGTGTTACCGACCATGAGATTCGGTCTGAAATATTCGCCTTTGAAAGGGAGAAGATAGTCGAATGCCCATATTCCATCTCGTTCAAGTTCCGGCAGTGTCACCGGCGGTCTTTTTCTTATAATCGAGAAATCATAAACAACTTCAAGGGTTCCCTTTCTTTCGCCACAATTCGGACAGGTGTACTCGATCTCGTCAGGAAGGAACTCTCTTGAGCAGGTTATGCATTTCAGAATATACTTGCTCAAAGGAGGACACCTCCTATTGCGCCGACCGGGCAACGGGACTGACATAAACCGCAACCGAAGCACTCTTGGATATCGACCTCGACCTTATCGTTCATACTGAGTGCAAAATAGGGGCATATCGCAACGCACAATCCACACTTTGTGCACTTTTTATCATCTACGACTGGATTCCTAACCTCTGTCTTTTCATTCAACTGCACAGCAGAGTCGATTGCGTCCTCTGCGCAAGTGAAACCTCTTCGCTCCAGAACTTCTGGAAGATCGGCAAGTATCTTTGAGTATATAGTTTTTCCCTTTATCAAAGCTCCAGAGAGTAGTTGAATCGCATTTGCCCCGGCCGCTAGAAAGTCGACAACATCAGCGGCGCTGGTTATCCCTCCGACTCCTATCACCGGCAAAGAGCAAGACCTCTTTATTCTCCTGATCATTGAAAGCGCAACCGGTTTGATCGCCGGGCCGCTTAGCCAGCCAAAACCATCTGTGCTTCCCATTGGAGAGCCGTTCAATCTCTGATCATAGGGATATACTGGACCGAGGGAGTTTATTGCCACAATCCCATCGCCTCCGGCCTCTTCTACAGTCTTTGCCATTAATTCTGGCTCGGGAACGGAAGGGTCGAATTTCAGAAAGACGGGACGGTCTGAATTCTCTTTTACTGCCTGTATTAGTGTTCTCATAAGAGCGGGATCGTCGGCAACGTAGTGTGTCGATAACTCAAAAGCGTCCGCGAACCTTGCGAATACCGGAACCAGTGCTCTAAGATCATCGGGTGAGTACCCAAGACTGACTATTAGGGGTAGCCCGGATGACTCTTTAAATAGCGGAAGAAACTCTTCTACCCATCTTTCCGGTGGATACTCGCTCCACAACTCTGTATTCACTACGTAGTTGTTTGTCGCAACTATACATGGTCTTGGAACGACTGCCGGGACCGTTGATATCGTCTTTGTTACCATAGCTCCGACATTCATAGAAGCTATCGAGAGCATCTTCCTATGATCACCGGTCAGAGGTCCGGAGGCGGGCATTACCGGATTGGAGAGATGTAGGTGTCCAACACTTACCGAAAGGTCCATAAGATTACCCCCTAAAGTCTTGTCCAAAGACGGTCAGAGATTCTTCTCGCTTCAGTGTAGATTTCCTCTTCATCAATAAGAACCGGTCTTCTATCGGCAAGCACATGCTCACCTGCAACAAAGACATCGGTAACACTTATATTATCACAGATCCCAAAGAAGAAGTGATCAAGGAAGTTCTCTTCAGTAATCGCTGTGGGGCTTCTATAATCAATCACGATAACGTCAGCTGTACTCCCCTCTCTGACAGTACCGAGGTTCACTCCGAAAGTCCTTGTTGCAAGTCTGTAGTTTGATCCAAAGAAGGTCTCTCTCAGATACGACGCATCTGTAACCATGGGGTCACGGAATTCGTGATGCGGTCCAAGCGTAAGAAAACGTATGTCATGGCAGAGGTTGCAGCCATAACCATCGTTGCCTATCACAGTTTCAATACCTTCGCTCACAAAGCTACGCCAATCTGGTAGTCCGACACCGTTGTTCATATTTGATTGATAGTTAATCGCAATACTTCCACCGGTTTCCTCAATTAGACTGCGCTCAATACCATCGGTGTGTATACAATGAGCGTATATTGAATCCTCTGTCATCAGACCGCTTCTATGAAACCTTTCCAGAACTCTTTGATCAAAGAGAGATAGACTTCTCTCTTCATCCTCGGGACCTTCGGCCACGTGCACGTGGATCGGCTTTCTTCCAGCAATCTCTCTGGATACGAGCATCAGAGTCTCTCTGGACAACGTCATGGAAGCATGAAGGCCAAACATGCCGCGTCTAAAAGGTGTTTCGAAATTCATGAAATCGACATTCTCGACTATTCCCGAATCTCTGGAATAAACTCCATCTCTATCAGAGACTTCATAAGAGCCGCAGTAGCGCAGGCCAGTATTGTTAACTGCTTCGGCAATTGCTTCCAGAGAACCGTTGATGAAGTTCGGAGAGGAATTGTGATCGAAGAGAGTGGTGACACCCGCTTTCAATGACTCTATTGAAGCAACATAGGCACTTATGGCAAGCTCCTCTTTTGAAAGCGCTTTGTCAAGTCTCCACCAAAGTTGCTCAAGCAATTCTGTGAAGGAGCCGGGATTGAATGGACTTAATCTCGCACCTCTTACGAGCGTAGAATATACATGGGTATGGCAGTTGACAAATGAAGGCATAATCAGTTTGCCTTTCAGATCAAGAACCTCACCTGCATAACTGCGGCTTCCCTCTCCGACTCTTACTATTTCTCCATCTTCAATCTCGACAAAGCCTCGTTCTATGAACTCCCCATCATTAGTGAAGATCGAAGCATTGGTCAACTGCAAGTCAATCCCTCCAGAATACAGGTCCTCTAGTAATGACCCTTCCATTTCCCGGATCGGCAAGAACTCGGTTCTCGTGAAACACTACTCTGCCTCGGAGAACGGTTGTCTTTACCTCTCCTCTAAGAGAAAAACCTTCAAAAAGAGTGTGATCGCTTTTCGTGAACGGCGACTTACTGTATTCTTTGACACAGTCCCTGTCGACTATCGCCAGATTAGCTAGTGAACCCGGAGCAATGCGTCCTCTGAAAGGATAAAGTCCGAAAGCCTTTGCAGGGTTAGTCGACAGTAAACTCGAAGTCTTGACGATATCGCCGTCAAGAATAGTATTCAACGCAGAAAATGAGATCCCCAGAGAACCCGTTCCGTTGGGCATTGCCCTGTAATCCAGTACATTTTCTTCCTTTTCGGTGGAGAGAAACGGGCAATGATCGGTACCTATTGTCTGCAGATTTCCCTTTTTAAGCTCTTCATTTAGAATCCTGCGCTCCACATCTTCTCTGGGTGGGGGACAGTAAGTGTTCAGAAAACCCTGACTCTTCTCGAGCATTGAAGCATCAAGCAAAAGGTATTGCGGACATGTTTCAAGCACTGTACTTTTTTTCCAGTCTATATCCATGCTTGAGATCGTTCTTACCGTTTCACCGCTAGATACATGGACTATATACAGTTGACCGTGTACACTATTTGAAAACAGTACTAGTTTTGCAACTTCAGCGACTTCGCTAATCGTTGGGCGCATGTAAGGAAGATCGACATACGAGAAGGGTCTTTCTTCATTACAACGAGTCGAGCGCGAGACAATCAGTTCATCATTTTCTGCGTGTGCAAGAATTACAACGCCTCTGCTTCTGGAAAGACTTAGAAGATCGAATAGCATTCCATCTTTCGTCCTCCTTCCAGACGAACTATAAGTAGTGAAGACCTTGATAGAAGGAAGACCCACACTGAGAGACTTATCAATAATCTCACTCGCGCAAGACTCGGGATTACCTGCCAGCGTTACGTGAAAGGAGTAATCGACGCGACTCTTGGCTGCCAAAGCAAACCTAGACTCGAGGGCTCTTTGCAGTTCTTCAGCACTGCTTACCGGATCGAGAAAATCAATGATCGAGGTAACTCCACCGCTTAAGGCTAAGGCCGAGCCTGAATCAAAGTCATCTCGCGACGAATACTTTCCAAGATTGAGCTCAAAGTGGACGTGGGGATCGATAAATCCCGGAAGCAAAAAGAGACCAGAGCAGTCAACAGACTGTCTGGCCTGAAACTTCCTATTCTTTTCAGCGATGAGTTCGATGATCTCGTCCCGGACATAGACGTTCGCCGGGAAGAGCTCGGTCCCGTCGCAGATAACTCCATTCTCCAGGGCAAGATCAAATATCACGGGCGACCACCCATCGTGAGAGCCATAATCGCCTTTGACGTATGTAGCCTGTTTTCAGCTTCGTCGATGACTATCGATTGTGGCCCGTCTATAACTTCATCGACTACCTCTCTTCCCCTGTCTGCAGGAAGCGCATGCATATAGACGGCCCTCTTGTTTGCAAGTTTCATACGTTCTGGAGTACAAATCCAGTTTTTATTCTTTCTGACTTCGGTCATAATTTCTTCTGGATCATCGGATACATAGAATCCGCCCCAGGACTTTGGTATAACTATATCCGCTTCCCGGAAAGCCTCATCCATATCATGGAGTATTTCGAACCTTGCTCCGTTCTCATCTGCATTCGACCTCGCCTGCTCGACGATGTTTGGCATCAGGTCGAATCCCTCGGGATAGGCAAGCTTCACATCCATCCCGTATCTTGTGAAGAGAAGTATTTGAGATTGAGGCACTGAAAGAGGCTTCAAATGACTCTCAGCGTAGGCCCACGTAATCGCGACTTTCAGACCACTAAGATTCGTTCCAAAACGCTCACGGATCGTCATCATATCTGCCATAACCTGCATTGGATGGTAAATATCATCCTGAAGATTGAGAATAGGAACATCGGCATGCGCTGCAAGCGACTTCAGATAGCTGTTCCCGGCTTTGAATTTGCAGTGCCTTACGGCTATGGCGTGTCCATACCTCGAAAGGATCATCGCTGTATCCCTCGGGACCTCTCCATGCGCAGTCTGCATCGTCGAAGGATCTAGATAATGGGCGTGCCCTCCCAGTTGTGTTATTCCAGCTTCCATAGAGTTTCTGGTCCTTGTTGACTGATCGAAAAACATCAGAAAGACCGTCTGATATGGAAGTAAAGGCGTGGGTTCACCGGTAGCGAATCTCCTCTTCAGATCCGAAGACAGATCCAGCATCAAATCAATTTCGTTTTTCTCAAAGTCTTGAGTGGTGATGAAGTCTCTACCCCTAAACATACTGCTCATAATAACCTCCTGCTTTACTCTGAAAGCCTCAAGGGCAATAACGCATACATTGCGGCAGCCTTAACAAGATGGTCTTCAGGACACTGATCATTTGGACTGTGCGCAAACACCTCGTTCGCCGGACCAAAGCCTATAGTCGGAATCGAGAAGACTCCCGCCGTTGAGATGCCGTTTGTGGAGAAAGTCCATTTGTCGACTATCGGCTTCTCACCGAAGATCTCCCGGTAGGTATTCACAGTCTTTCTGACTATCTCGTCGTCCTCATTCATGACCCAGGTTGGAAAGTACTTTTCGACCGGATACCTGAGACCGGTGTATGACGCCCTATCATAGAAGAGTTCGACGATTTCCGCTTCCTGTTCCGCCATGGCTATGGCTTCCTCTATCTCCTGAATGACCGATTGCTTTGTCTCTCCAGCGGTCAGCCTTCTATCTAGCTGTATAGTACACTCATCGGCGACTGCATTTTGAGAAGGCGATTTAAAGAAGATCTGTGTGACTGCAATAGAACCCTTTCCGAGAAAGGGGTCCTCTCTCAGTCTTTCATTCAGTCTCTCTATCTCTTTTATGATTACAGCCATTTTATATATGGCATTTACTCCTCTCTCGGGAGCGCTTGCATGACAGGAAAGACCAGTAGTTCTCACCTGCAACTCCATGCGGCCTCTATGACCACGGTAAACATTGAGGTTTGTAGGTTCTGTAATAACGACGTAATCGGGTCTTATCAAGTCTTCCTGAATAATGTATCGCCAGCAAAGGCCATCACAGTCTTCTTCCATTACAGTTCCAGTCACGTATAGAGTGAAATCTCCTAGAAGCCCTTCTTCTTTCATAAGCTTTGCTCCGTAGACCATTGCGGCCATACCGGCCTTCTGATCCGAGGCCCCTCGTCCGTAAATAACGCCATCTCTCAGATCGCCTTTGAAGGGATCGACTTTCCAGAGCTTTGCATTACCGACTTCAACCGTATCTATGTGAGCATCCATTGCTATAACCTTGCTGCCATTTCCGATCCGTCCGATTACGTTTCCCAGTCCATCGACGATTACTTCGTCAAAACCCACTTTCTCCATTTCGAGCTTGATTCTCTGAACAACGTCATGCTCCTGCGCTGAAAAACTCTGGATGCTTATTAAATCTCTGAGGAAGCGGGAAATCTCTTCTCTGTATATTTCTGCCTTCGAAAGCAGTTCATTGACGCTCACTTTATCAACTCCCTTTGACTCTCTTCAATATTATAAACTCATCTGACTTACTGGAAAGCAAAAAAGGGGAGCTTACTCCCCTCTGGTGGAGCCGAGGGGATTCGAACCCCCGGCCTCCGCCTTGCGAAGGCGGCGCGCTCCCAGCTGTGCTACGGCCCCACAACAGGAAGATTATAGCCTGAATGCCCGGGGAATTCAATCGCCAATTCTAAAAATCCAGATCTGATCGAATGCCAATCAACTCTCCAAATCTGAAAGTACTGAAGTCCGACGAATGGCAGGTCTTCAATATGTAGGCAGTGTCGATCCCTTGACCGGTACCACCTGCAGATACTATCCAGTCGTTAACGCTAACAAGACCTGAATCGGCGGCCATCATGGAAATCTCGATCGCCACTTTTGTACCCTGTCCAAAGAGCCTGAGTGCAGTTGCAAAGATCTGAGGCGGATAGATACCACCGCTGCTTTTGTAGAAGGCACCATCAAGACCCCTAAAAAGGTGCGTGGCAGTCAGGACACTGTGACGTGTTCCCGAATAGAGATCTCTGACTTCGTTGTTGAACTCGTCCTGATCGGGTTTTCTGAAACCTACCGAATGAGTTACAATTACCAGTCTCAACTCATCTGGCACAACCCCAAGAGCAATGCGTGCTGTTTCTCCTGTCGTCGATGGAAGAACAACGTCTCTAATGCCTCTTTCTGTAGCTCGTTCAAAGATCTTGCCAAGAAGGATTCTAGTAGTCTCATCGTCACTCTTATTGAAGTAGCACAGCATATTGAATCTCACTCCTTTAAAGTCTTTTCAACCAGACCAGACAAATAGTCTTTCTCCACGAGATATGGAAGTGTTATCTGATCACAACGTTCATTCTCCTTATTAAAGCTAATAGCGGTCTCTATAGCATTCTCGTTTCTAGCCCATGCTCGCCTGGCAACACCACTCATAACATCCCAGGTTATCGAAGTCTTTATTACTTCATCCACCCTTTCGCTACCATCAAGAACAAGTCCAAAACCGCCATTGATTGACTTGCCGATACCAACTCCACCACCGTTATGCAGCGCCACAAGACTCATGCCTCTTGCAACATTACCCGCGAAGCACTGCGTGGCCATGTCTGCCATTATATTGCTTCCGTCCTTTATATTTGCAGTCTCTCTGAATGGAGAGTCTGTGCCTCCTGTATCGTGATGATCCCTTCCAAGCATTACAGGGCCTATCTCGCCATTCCTTATCATTTTGTTGAACTCCAGAGCTATCTTTTTTCTACCGGCCGCATCCTGATAGAGAATTCTCGCCTGAGTCCCAACTACTAGACCGTTTCTATCGGCATCCCTGATCCAGATATAGTTGTCCCTGTCCTGTCCTCTCCTTTCAGGATCTATACAGCTCATCGCCGCCCTGTCTGTCTTGAGAAGATCTTCCTTCTTTCCGCTCAAGCAAACCCATCTGAAGGGTCCATATCCATAGTCGAACAGCATCGGTCCCATAATATCTTCAACATAAGAGGGAAACACAAAACCGTCTGAAGTATCCACCCCGTTTTTCGCAATATCTCTCGCACCTGCATCAAAAACCGCCTTCATGAACGAGTTTCCATAATCGAAGAAATATGTGCCTTGCCTTACCAGCGAAGAAATCAGCTCAAAATGTCTTCTAAGAGACGTGTTGACGAGATCAACGTACCTTTTTTTGTCACTTCTGAGCAACTCGGTTCTCTCTTCGAAAGTGACTCCCTGCGGACAATAACCTCCGTCGTAAGGTGCATGACATGAAGTCTGATCGGAGAGTAGCTCAATCTGCAGCTGGTTTTCGACGGCGTACTGAAGAAGATCAACAACATTACCGTGGAATGCTATTGCGTAGCTATCACCTGTTGTGATCTTCCGTCTGGCTTCCATGAAAGCCTGCTCAGGAGTGGAGACCACAGCATCTATCCAGCCCTGATCAAGCCGAGTTTTTATCCGCGAATAGTCGACTTCCGCAACTATACCGACTCCGCCCGCAATCTTTACCGCCTTACCCTGCGCGCCACTCATACCACCAAGCCCGGAAGAAACAAAGAGATGACCCTTCAAATCCTTATCCTCGGGAATGCCGAGTTTCATTCTTCCAGCGTTAAGGATTGTGTTGAAAGTCCCGTGTACTATCCCTTGAGGACCTATATACATCCAGCCACCGGCGGTCATCTGACCGTAGTTTGCAACGCCCAGCGCCTGCGCCTTCGTCCATTGATCGTGATTGTCGAACATTCCTACCATAAGAGCATTGGTTATAATCACTCTCGGACTGGATTTTTGGGAACGGAACAATCCTAACGGGTGTCCCGACATCACAACTAGAGTTTCCTCGTCTGTCAGCTCCTCAAGATACATTTTTATAAGTCTGTACTGCATCCAGTTTTGGCATACCTGCCCGGTCTCCCCATATGTGACCAGCTCATATGGATAAAGAGCGACATCGAAATCTAAGTTGTTGTCTATCATCACTTGGAAGGCCTTTCCTTCTATACACTTTCCCCGGTAATGATCTAGCGTTTTTCCCTTTATGGGTTCCTGTGGACGATATCTGTAGCCATAAATCCTGCCTGTGTTGAGCAACTCATCCAGAAACT
Source organism: Thermotogales bacterium Thermo_02 (assembly GCA_001603185.1). Taxonomy (GTDB): domain Bacteria; phylum Thermotogota; class Thermotogae; order Petrotogales; family Kosmotogaceae; genus Mesotoga. The sequence continues at coordinate 20,046 of LVBU01000043.1, forward strand.
CAGGGGCAAGTATTTGGTGGAGTTCTTCAGGAATATATCTCAAAGCGTTTTCCAGAGCTAGAATGATTTCTGATCGCTTAAGATTAAGTTCACGCTTGGGCGCCCTTCTTACAAACTTCTCGAAAACCGGATCCGGCGGAAGGATACCTGGAAGTTTAATCCTCATTGCTCCTTCGACCTGTGAATTAGTAGACACGATTACACCTCCTTGTCTTCCTTATGGGAATTCTAACATCGGGTGAGGTTCATTGAGAAGATAAATATCGGAAACGGTATGCCTTTATCGTCAAAGAGCAATCGATTTCCGTCTTATCCGACTGGCAATGTTAGATTCCATATGCTCCTGTTATTGAATCGCGAAATGGTTCGAGCAAAGGCGGCCAGAAAGTAAAAGCGACAAAAGCGAACCCTAAAGATATAAGAAGGAATAGTGCGATTGTCGCTAAAAACGGAGAGACAGCTTTGCTCCTCGATACTCGGTAAGAAGCAAACTGTCCGAGAGCAACAGCCACAAACATTAACAGAATATCGAAAATCAAGTTATGGGGCAAAAACAGAGTGTATAAGTAGAAGCCTCCAAGAATCGAAAAGACCATGACGAATATGCCTATTGTCTTTCCGGCGATAATCGAGCCCCTATTAGAGGTTTTGCAGAAGATGGATTCCAGTACTAGTAAAGCAACACCAGGAAGAAACACTAGTTTCAGATGCTCCCAAACGCTTTCGTTCACAGGAGTAAGAGCACCAATAAAGGGGTTTCTGCCGGACCATTCATAAAGAAAGTGCAATAGACTTCCTGAAATAAGTATGAATACGGTTCCATGAATTGCGAATGATCGTAGACACCGCTCTTCCAAAACTATCACCTCTTTCAGGCATTTCGAAAGACTTTGAAGCTAAACGATGAAGCCCTCTTCGATCTTCGCTTTAGCGAGACGCAATTTACGGGGAACATCGATACCATAAGGGCATCTCTTCAAGCACTCTCCACAATCGGTACAATTGTCAACTGAAGGATTAAGGCTGTAGTACTCTCGTCTTGCCTGGGGTTCGCTTCCAAACCAGTGTGCAAGCCTGTCCCTGAGAGCATAGTCGGAGGCGTTGAGTATTCTGCCGTCAAGCATCTGTCTATCATAACGTCCTTCTGCCAGAAAGAAGGCGGGGATGTTTATCTTCTCAGGACATGGCAGACACTTCATGCACTGGCGGCATACGTAGTCTCCAAGTTCGGGGGCTGTCGAGAATAACTCTTCAATCTCATGCGATTTCATGGCAGGGCTTTTCAGGGCTTCAAGATCCATTTCCAACTGTTCAACTGAATTAATGCCACTTACAATACACGATACAGGCAAGGTCTTCACATATCTGAACGCATTATAAGTGCTCCTCCAGAGATAACCGTCCGCAAGCGGTTTCATCGAAATAGCTCCAATCATGTTCGAAATCGCATATGGCAATACTTTAAACTCGATTTCCGGAAAGTTGAACCTGTCGTAATAGTTGAACTGTGTCATGAAAAGATCGAAAGAATACTCATTCAATGCTCTCAGGAGAGTTCCGCCATATCCGTGACTAGTTATGCCTGCGTATCTCACCAGCCCCTCTCTCTTCGCCCACTCCAGAGTATTCAAAGCGCCATTTGTTGAAATGATCTGCTCCCAGTGATCGTTATCGGTCACTGCGTGAAGAAATAGTATATCGACGTGATCGCGATTCAAGTCCTTCAAACTGGCAAGGAGTTCTTCTCGCGAGCCTTCGAAACTCCTGTTGCCGGTTTTTGTTGCCAGTATTATCCCGGATTTTGGAAGGGCTTTCGAGAGTTTCCTTTCGGAGTTTCCATTTCCATAAGATCTTGCGGTCTCGAAGTAGTTTCCGCCGGCATCGACGTATCGTTTCACAATTGTCTTCACTGTTGATAACTCTATTTCAAGCAAATGAAAACCGCCCAGTCCGAGAAGAGACATCTCCAGCTCAGTCTTTCCAAGCTTTCTATACTCCATGATAACCTCCATAGTAACTCAGAATAAGCTACCTTCTTCTTTCAAGGAGTTCGATAATTGTGTTGTCGATTTCAGTCATTCCTTTGTTCATAAGCAACTGAATATTATCAATAGATTTCTCAAGAGTCGCATCTATGAAACCTTGCGCCGAGTCTATTCCGAGATCGTCCATGGCAAGCAACGCACAGCAGTAGGCCTCTTGACCGCCAAGCCCCGCTTTCAGCGCACAGCTTTCCTTCGCGCCATCACACATCATACCAGTCGTATTTGAAAGAACTGTTATCATAGCCTGTTCCATCTTTCTTCGGCTTCCCTCTAGAAGAGAGACTATACCCGCGGAAGCCCCGGTCCCGGCAGCCGTTACACAACCACAGATGGGCGCGATCCTTCCGAGCCTCGACTTAATATAACCTGAGAAGAGATGACTGATCGCAACTGCCTGGGCTATTGAACGTCTGCTCTTCTTAAAATGCATTCCGACAAGTGCTACTGGCAAAGTGGCAACTATCCCCTGATTCCCGCTACCTCCACTGCTCATAACAGGCAACGGAGCACCTGTCATTCGAGCGGCAGATGCAGCCAGACAGTACTTCCTGATCTTGTATCCCAGACTCTTGCTTTCGCAGCTCCTGCTGCTCTCTTTGGGCAAGACAATCTTCTCAAGTCCGTATTGAGCAATGGTGAGATTCATGTTTATACCTTCGTGAATCCTGTCAATCTCGCCCTCGGTCATCTCCTCAATGGCCGCAAAAATATCGTCTATAGAGAAATCGAAAGAGTCTCTGTTAATTATCTCGCCTTCATCTGCTATTCTCTTTCCATCTCTCTCAATAAGCACGACTCTTGTGTGCTGCTCCTTTATTACGACTCTCACCGAGTGAGCCAGTCCTTTCACAGTTGCTTCGATATAGACTCCACTCTGTTCGGTGTCGCACTTCACGCTCACTCTTTCCGTTCCAATCATCTCGCGAGCCTTCTCTACAGAATCCTTACAACATGACCTCAAGGCCTCAAGCTGAAGCGAGGAATCCCCGCAGATCGCTCCCAGAGCAGCTGCAAATTCGTTTCCCTTCTCTCCCGTGCCTGGTATGCCAACAAACATACCGTTCTTATATACGTTTTTGCTAGTCATAACGCTAATGCTCTCGAATGGCTCAGCCAGATACTTAACGGCGAGCGAGACACAGTAAGCGATCGCACCAGGCTCCGTACAGCCAAGTGCAGGCTTGACTTCGTTTATTAGGTATTCCTCGAGAAAGTGCACTATGTATCCTCCTCTAAGTCTTCTTTAATAGAGTATAGCACTTCAAAACCTCTCGAGTTTTACATCAAAAGCTTTCCCGCAGACAGCAATCCTGTCACACACCACCAAGAATGGCGCGTGCAATCGTGAAGTATATTAGCAAACCAGTCGCATCGACTATTGTAGTAATCAAAGGACTGCTGGCCACCGCCGGGTCAAGCTTTAGCCCTGTCAGAACAAATGGAACCATAGCTCCGATAAGATTTGCTACCAGAACGATCGCCGCCATCGAAATGCCCACCACAAGACCGATTTCAAGACCTCCTCTGAACAAACCCAATAAGGAACTTGCAACACCCATTGTGACGCCCAGAGAGATCCCGACTATAATCTCTTTCAAGAAAGTCGCCAGCCACCTGGTCATTTTCACGTCGCCCGTTGCTATAGCACGAACCATTAGCGTGGCAGACTGTGCACCGGCGTTTCCGCCACTGTCTATCAGAAGGGGAATAAAGAATGCAAGAGCGATCGTCGAGGCAAGAGTTGCCTCGAAATTAGCGATTATGCTTGAAGATACAAGGTTCACGAGGATAAGAATCATCAACCACAGTATACGCTTTGAGTATAGAGTCCAAAAACTCGCGTAAGCATAACTCGTTCTCAAAGGACCCACGGCTGCCGTCTTCTGGAAGTCTTCAGTTACCTCTTCTTCGGCAATATCAAGAATGTCGTCTACGGTCACAATCCCTAGAAGGACTCCGGTTGAGTCAACTACAGGAATAGCTACCAGATCATACATCTGAATAAGTTTCACGGCCTCTTCTCTGTCGGCAAACGGAGAGATAACAGTAAAACGATAGTCCATGATATCCTTGACAGTAATACCCGGATCAGCAAGTATAAACCTTCGCAATTCAAGTGCATCAAGCAAACGCCATGAATGATCAGTCACATATATCATGTTAACGGTTTCACTATCTCTTCCGCGTCTTCGTATATGATCGATTGCCCTCTCGATACTCCACCCAGGTCTAACCGCAACGTAATCGGGTGTCATCAAGCGACCAACGCTTTCTGGTGGATAGCCAAGTAGAGTCCTGACTTCAATTAGATCCTTAGGACTCAGAAGATTTAGAAGACGCTGGGTAGCCTGGCCGGGAAGCTCGCCAAAGATCTCCGTTCTATCATCGGGACTTAGCTCCTCCAGAAGACCCTTTGTTTCTTGATCTGTAAGATCCTTCAGCAATAGATCCTGGTCACGCGATTCAAGAAATGAAAAGGCTTCCGCGGCGAGTTCCTTGGGAATAATCCTGAAGAGAATCACTCTCGACTTTTTCTCAAGATCCATTATAAGTTCGGCGATCTCGGGAGGTGATTCTTCAGAAATTATTCTTCTTATAGACTGCCAGTCGCGCTTTTCGATAAACTCTTCAACAATCTCGTAGAGCTCTATCTTCATCCTTCACCTCCGCAAAGAAACTGCTTATCAATACATATCATGACTTAGCTCAATTCACCTGTGTTCACCTTTCCAGTATGAGAAGGTCGCAATAGACAGTGGGATATCCTCATTGTCTCTCTTTGGAAGAAATCGATTTCGTTCAAGGTCAAGGATGAACGGAAAGGCCTCTATCGAGACGACTTCTCCGTAAGAAGAGACTTCTAGCTTCAACGGAGAGGAGATCCTACAGCTACTATTACGCATGGCGGTCGTCCAGTTACCCAGAGAATAGATGATAAGCGATGACTTATCTCTACTGTTACGATATGATTCGATCGGCTGGAGAACATGGGGATGGTGGCCAACTATTAGATCTACCCCTTCATCACACAGGTTGTGGGCGAGTCTCACTTGATTCGGAGAAGGTGTAATCTCATGTTCCAGGCCCCAGTGAAGGCTCAAAATTACTACATCTGCCGCTCTGCTCATTTCTCTTACTGTCTCCATTAATGAATCGATCGAATTGTCATCTAATCCTATGGAATTCAGTCTTGCCACATTTACCAGGTTATAAAGGTCGCTCCTTCCATTTGTACCAAAAGTATATGCAGAGAAGGCGACAGTGATGCCGTCTATTTCCACAAGCGAGAAACGATCTGGAAAAGTCCCTCCCAAAGCGAGAATTCCTCTTTCTTCCAGCAGAACTTTGGTTGCGATGAATCCATCGGCTCCTTTGTCTAGACAGTGGTTGTTTGCGATACTGGCAACCGATAACCTTAATGGAAGAACAATCTTTTCAAAGTAACTTACGGAAGCGTTGAAACGCGGAAAACCCGAAGTCGGAACGCTCTGGTCGATAGGAAATTCAATGTTCCCGAACACGAAATCGCTTTCCAATAGCTCTTCGGGAACTTCTTTATAGATATCTTCGAATCTCTCAAGAGAATGCTTGAACATTATATCACCGAACACCGACAGGGTAAATGTCTTTGTGCTCTCCGATTGCGAAAGTTCAACGGGACGCTCTTTATATTCCCTTGCAACTGGACCACAGATCACTTTGTAGAGATAGAAGATCAAATCTTCAGCTGTTGGTCTTCCGAAGTCTCCTTCCACTGCTGGTAAATGGCAACCTCCAAGGCAAACAGAGAGAATAATAGACAGTATTATTAAGCCTTCAGATAATCTTGAGATCACTTCCAGGTCACCTCCGGTGAGGAGTCTCGAAGAAAACAGCCGCTTCATAGTCTTTCGGTAGTTTGAAAGAGCAATAGAAGCACTATGATTTTATCATGATCGGAGAACCGTGCCATATAAATGAGATAGTGCCCCATGTTCGACTATATACTCCAAAGAGCCTTTTGGCATTACTTTGCATTGGTTCAGATGTAAGTAAATACCATAATCGATACTGCATTTGGAGGGTTTGCAGATGTCTGCGCTTGAAGGTCGTTATCTGAAAGTCCTTGAGGAACTTACAGCACCGTTGGTTTCGTGCGGGGCCGAAGGTGGGATTTTGCGTGAGATTCTTCGAAAGGCATGCGAAGTAGTCTCGTCCGACTTTCTCCGAGTGTTCAATGTAACTGAGAATCATCTTAAGTGCTGCACAGAGCCTGACATAATAGCCGAATGGGGAGACCTATCTATTCCGGGTATCGTTAAGCCCCCTGAAGGTTGCTCGCAGAGTATTGAACGAATCAGAGAAAGCATAAAATCCTGGACTGGAGATTCGCCGATTTTCAACGCTTCGGGGTCTGGTGTACTGATACCTCTTTTTGTGAACGATTCAAAAAGGCCTTCTGCTTTTATCAGTTGCGAAAAACATTCCGAGAATCCCGGCTGGTCAACCCACGATCTGGCTTTCCTGAATATTGTAGGTATATCTGTCGTTTTACATAACAGTCTTGAAAGGCTTACCAACGAAAAAGAACGCCTCGCCTTCATACTGAAAAACAACACCAATTTTTTGGGCATAGCTGATCACACAGGGAGAATCGAGTTTGTATCGCCTCCTGTTGAGGAGATGCTTGGTTATCTTCCCTCAGAAGTGATAGGAAAAAGTATCTTCTCTTTTATATCTGGTAGCGAGCGTGCTGAAATGGAGAGGTGTCTCAGGACAACAAGAGATACGACTTCCTTTTCTTTGAAGTGCATGCTTAGTCATAAGAAAGGAAGCACAGTGTGGACGAGCATAAGCGGCAGAGTCTTACTGCAAGCGCAATATGACTCAGCCATAGTCTTCGCAATCAGAAACATTGAAGAGGAAATGGGATTGAGAAAAGAGCTGCACAAAGACTACAGTCTACTGCGGGAATTTGAGGAAAACGCTCTAGATGTCCTTGCAACCATTGATAGTGAAATGAATTTCACTTATGTCTCGCCATCTTCTTTCGATCTTTCCGGCTATAAGCCTTCTGAGTTGATTGACACCGGAGCGCTGAGACTGGTTTTCGAAGAAGATTTGGAGCTCCTAAGAAGAAAGGCGCTCAAGATTCTTCATCGAAGGGAAGCCGGGTCTTTCGAGTGCAGAATAAGAAACAAAGACGGACTTCCTGTTTGGATCGAGACAGTTGCCAGTCCAATACTTGACAACGGAAAGATAAAGGGGTGGGCTATAGCAGCTAGAAACGCAACTTCGCGAAAGGAACTGGAGTTCGAACTGAGTGTTAGAGATCGTTTTGCCAGTGTATTGAATGAGCTTTCGATCGTAATTCTCAACTCAAATAGCATTGAAGAAGCCGCGGCCAGACTACTGGATAGATTGTCTAAGGAAGAAACCTTCGATTGCTGCAGATTATACTACTTTCGAGTAGAGCCTTTTGACTCCATCCTATCTTCCGGAAAAAGTGATAGATTTCTCTTCAATCTTATCGAAGACGGGCTGATGAGTGATCTGGAAAGAGATGATTTCGTGCTAAGAGAGAAATCCACTGAGGACGGAAATATTAGACATATCTGCGTGGCACTGAAATCGGGCAATAAGATTTTTGGAGCTCTTGAAGGGGTAATCAATAAGCCAGCATCTCTCTCTGCAAATATTATCAATCTGTATAGACTCGGCGCCACCTTCGTCTCTGTGACTCTATCGAAAATCAAAGATCTGGACGAAGCAAGAAGAAACAGCAAAGCCGCCGAATCTCTGCGAAGGGTTACCGAGAAGATTACGCGCAATCTCGAAATGGATAGAGCAATAGAGGCTATCGTGCAGGGACTACGAGAGGTTATTCCTTTTTACAGCGCATCTCTGGAAATCCTCGAAGGCAATGAGCTTGTTATCGTTGGAGGAAGTTGGCCAGGCGGCCAAGACTTCACAGGAAGACGCTTCACTATGGAAGAAGGGAGTCCTGGAGCCGACGTAATATCTAATCGAAAACCGGTACTTGCCCTAAACGCTCAGCTTCACTATCCGCAGTTTAATCTGCCCGAGTTTCATTTCATAAAGTCGTGGATGGGTGCGCCTTTGATAATACAGGGAAGACCCATAGGCATGATAGCAGTCGATAGCAACACTGATGGAGCTTTTGATAGTCATCATCTCGAGTTACTAAAGGCCTTCGCTGATGTAGCTTCAATAGGCATAAACAACGCCAGACTTCATAAGGAGGTCGCTCAGCTTGCAATCAAGGACTATCTCACAGAAATATACAATAGGAGAGGTCTGTACGAACTTGGTGAGAAGGAAATCAAAAAAGCCTTACGATACAATACTGAGACGGGAATCATCATGTTTGATATCGATGATTTCAAGAGCCTTAACGACCGACACGGGCATCTGATAGGTGATTTTGTTCTGAGACGCACTGCACAGATCTGTCAGACTATGTTAAGATCTGCAGATATCTTTGGAAGATATGGAGGTGATGAGTTCATAATCCTTCTTCCAATGACTAATTCTGCAGAAACCGAAGAAGCGGCAAGAAGGCTTCGCAGAAAACTCTCATCAAGCAAAATAGAGTATGATGGTGTAGAATTCACGGTGAAGTGCAGCTTCGGAACGGCAACGCTCGAGAACCCAGGAGAAACCTTCGAAAATATGATAAAGAAAGCCGACCAAGCGATGTACGTTTCGAAGAACTCTGGTGGAAACCGGGTATCAAGCTTCACTCGCTAGTCTTTTTTTGAAGGAGCGTGACTGATTTGCTGGTTACGATTTTGATGATATTCTTTGGTCTCGTATTTCTTGGCATCGCTATTAAACTCGCTATCTTTGCACTTACTGTGCTATTCGGGTTGGCGGCCCTTGGATTTGTCTTCTTCGGGATCTTCTGGCTGCTTTCAAGAGTCTTCAGGTTCTTCTAGAAAAAGGCCCCTTTCGGGGCCCAAGATCATTTGTAGATTAGCTCAAGCAGAAGATAGAACGAGTTAATGCTTTCGGGATACTCGTCCATCTCCCAGTAGTAAAGATAGTAGTCACCGTCTGCAATTTCGAACTGTACGTACACTTCTGCGGGAACACCACCGAGATCAAAGGTGCCGAAAAACTCGACTATCTCCTGATTTTCAGTTGACAGGAAGTAGTTCCAGTAAGGATCTGTGAAGAAACCGTCGAATGCCTCTCCTAGGGTCATCCAGTAATAGTATGTGTCGAAGTAACTGTTCTTCACTATCGATATCTGTGAAGCAAATATCGAGTCTAGAATAAAAGCCAGGTAATCGGCATCTTTAGATTCTCCAGCTACTTCGAGATAGACCGTCTCGAAAGTCCTGTCTTCAAGATACACCAAAAACTGGAAGAGAGCTTCCACGAGTTGATCGTCGAGATAGAAGCTACCCGTAAATTCCACCACGTCTTCATCATCAAATGTAACGAAGTAGTCCCAGTAGCCGTCGCTGAAGAAATTGGCAAAGGATTCTCCAATAAGGCTTTCCGGGTAATCGTAGAAATAGCCTTCCCTGACTACTGAAAGTGCTCTTGAACTGCGATCGGGTACGAAGATTTTCAGGAGAAAATTGTACTGGTCGCTGTTATCCTGGGGGGTGCCGTTTATCGCCCAGAACTGCAGAACAAACGTCTCGTCGCTCTCGTTAACGTAGAACTTCATTGTCAATGAAGCTTTTTCCCCGTTCTCGTCAGTGAAGTTACCCGTAAATTCTACAATATCCTCCGAGCCTTCTCTGTAGTATCTCCATCGAGGAGCCTCGAAATACGATTCAAAAGCCTCTCCTATTGACGTATCGGGGAAATTATTGAAGGACCCTTCTGAAACGATGTTGATAAATCTTGTGCTTTCTCTGGGTGCAAGTCTCTGTGCTGAAACAACTGAGAATAACATGAGTATTAGTACCGTAATAACAAAAGTCTTTTTCATCTGACAACCTCCTTCGGAAAAATACACTTGATCGTTAATATACACGAAGCAAACTCACTATCCAAGAGTGTGGCTATTAGTACTTTATCTTGAACTTCTGCACTCGATTTCCACTCAACTCCACGATATATAGAGACTCATTGTTACCTAGGGCGATTCCGAATGGAGTCTTGAACTGCCCGTCAGCAGTTCCTTCGCTACCCCAGTCGCAAAGATATTTGCCTGATGAATCAAGCGCATATACTTTGTTCTGACGCTTCTCCAGGAAGAAGACATTGCCGTAACTGTCAATCGCGATCTGACCGGGCAATTCGAAGTTCCCACTCGCTCCCTTTGTCCATTTCTCAACGAAATTGCCTTGCCGATCGAACTTCTGGATTCTTCTGTTTAAATCGTCAGAGACATAAAGATTTCCCGAGCTATCGACTGCAAGACCGGAAATCGTTGCGAAGTTGCCGTCCTCCATTGCGATCAGCATGGTGACTTTGCCTCCAATAGTCTCAAGCAAATTCCCTTCCGTATCAAAGATCTGAATTCGCTGATTGAAAGCGTCTCCCACGTAGATTCTGTCTGAACTGTCTATGGTCATAAACATCGCTCCGTCGAATTGACCGTCACCNNCATATACATTGCCCTTCGAATCGACGACAATATCATGAGGGAATCTGAATTCACCGCTCTTCTCGCCAAACCTGCCGAAAGAAGCTTTGTGCTTTCCATTAGTATCGAAAACCTGCACCCGGTGATTTAGAGTATCGGCAACGTAGACCATTCCTTTGCTGTCAACCGTTATACCCTGTGGTTCACTAAACTGCCCGTTTTTGCTTCCCACACTTCCCCAAACCTTCTCAATACTCAGAGAAAGAGAAAAGACTGCCGTGAATATGAGCAAGAAAACTGCAACGACTAAGTGCTTCAAGACTACCACTCCCTTTTCAACCGTTGATTTATGATAACATCGCCGTTTGCTTTCAGAGACTGAATGATAGAGTCTCGACTATTTCAGCGTCGCCTTCTCCCTCAAGCATGACTTTCTTGGTTGCCGGAGAGTGTTTGAAAGAGTTTTACACATGTCCTCAACTCCAAACGGCATCAATCAGTCATATCTATCGATTACCGGCATTGAACAAGTTCCAGAATTATTCTAAACTTGATCGGAAAGCGAATCTTTTTCATTGTCTCTTCTCAAAAGTCTTGAAGGCGAGGTGTACCATATAAAACACAACAAAATCGAATGGAGGTGCAGATTTGGCAAAGGTCAAATACCCCACGGCTAAAGCCGGGGGCTTGTAAAAGCTCTATTTGAC
>LVBU01000487.1 GCA_001603185.1 Thermotogales bacterium Thermo_02
GTTGTATTATAGCTATTAATATACTGAAAGTGAGGTACGCGAATGTCGAGAACCTACTTAACTATTCGAGATCTTGCAGAAGCCGCCGGAACGTCAATATCGACCGTCTCGAGGGTTCTCAATAACAAACCGGATGTTTCTCAGGAAACCCGGGAGAGGATAGAGAGAATAGCTGTTGAGATAGGCTATATAAAGAACAATGCTGTGTCTATACTTCGAAGCAACACCAGCAATACCGTAGGTGTAATGTTCGATTCCGATCTGGATCAGTTCTTTGCGGAAGTGCTCAAGGGTATCGAGAAAAGAGCAAGAAAGGCAAGATATCAGATTGTCCTGATGAACTATGCCGGTAGCGGGGAGGAAGAGATAAGGACTCTACTGGAAAAGAGAGTGGACGGTCTTCTTATGATTCCCTCCTGGGAAAACCTTGAAGCAATTGAGAAGCTCTCCAAGACGGATTTCCCCCTTGTCGTTATTGGCAGATTTATAAAGAACATCCGGTCGGACGAGATTCATACCGACGATGTTAAGGGTGGCATACTGGCGACTAATTTCCTGATCGACAAAGGCTGCAGAAATCTCCTTATGATAAACGGTCCTAAAGAAAACTCGGCGGCTAGAATGAGGTATGAAGGCTTTAGTGAAGCGGTAAGAAGCAGTAGGATAGAAGTTGGATCGAAAGAGATAATGCTACACAAAACTGGTTACCGACCTGGCTACTCCGTAACCAAGGAGATCTTCTCAAGAGGCGAGAGATTTGATGGAGTTTTCTGTTTCAACGACCTCACAGCCTTTGGTGTTATTACTGCCCTAAAAGAGATAGGAATAAAGATACCTGAAGAAGTATCGGTTGTAGGATACGACAATATCGAGTTCTCGGGCATTTTCTCACCAGCGCTCACGACAGTGAATATAGGCAAAGAGAAGTTGGGTTACGAAGCCTTCAAAATGCTTCTGGAGAGAATAGACGGAAAGCGGCAGGAAGTTAAGAGAAAGGCGCTTGATGTCGATCTTGTCATAAGAGAGAGTGCATAAGATAACCAAGAAGAACTTCCAATCTTTTTAATTCAGCCGAAAGCAGTAGCTGGATTCCCGTTCTGAGAGCTTTCGTCTCTTTAGAACATTAAACAAGTCTTTCGGAAAATTCTTCTTTCTCTGCCCGCAATGGTATTATATTGCCCTCCTTGATTGCACTTCACCACTACTGAATTGCTAATCTAGAAGAACTGCGCGTTTCTCGTTGTGGCCGCAGTCAAAATATGCTGCGGTCAATTTCGGTGAAGATTGGGTCATGCATAAGTTTCGAAACTCCAATTTTCACGATCATGGAATCAGACTAAAGCTGATTCTAAGAGGTTCCATGTGTTAAAATCATAGATATGAATTGCGTTATATGACTTAAACACTTTCAGATATCGTGGCTGTTTCTGACTACTCTCTACTCTGCCGAAGTCATCCGATCTTTGAGGAATATCTGGAGCGAAGGGTGCGTGCTTTACTTGAGGCGATGCTTAATGAAAGAGGGAATTTCGCTTATGGAGACGGTCATTACTATGCTTTTGACATCGGTCGTACTGGCGATCGTCTTTTTGATACTGTCAATGACTTTCAGAATTAGTTCTCAGATTCATAACCAGTTGGTGATAGACGAAGAGATCATGAAATTGAACGGCGATTTGAAGTATCTGCTATCCAGAAACTGGACCGGACTGATTATAGACGAAGATTTCGACGGCAACACCATCACTCTGGAATCTAGATTCCCGCTCATACCCGAGGCCACTGTCGCGACTATAACCTATTACGACGGGAAGTTGCTCTTTATATACCAGCACAGTGAGGAGGAGCTTTCCACCCTGGTAATAGCCGAACACCTGGGAAACTTTGCCTTCCTTGAGCTTGAAGGCCAGTATCTATATTACGAGGCACTCTTCCAGCATAAGGGGGTCAGCAAAGAGATCGACGGGGCGGTGAGGATCTATTAAGAAGGCCTTTTCGAACGTAGAGATCATTATCGCTCTGGCGGTAATCGCTCTGTTGCTGAGCTCGGGTGTCGCGCTTATTCTTCAGTACAGGGCAATGTCCGCGCGGCTTGAGGTGGTGACCAATATGCACTCGGCCAAACTGCTGGTGGAGGGCATAGTCAGGAGTGCCAACCGCGTGAGCGAATCGAACATCATAGATAGGATCGAGTTGCTCTCGACATATCCCGGCTTTCAAGATGTGACAGTAGTCTCGGTGGATGCGACCAATATTGGATCAAGCCCGACTAGAAGAGTGTTCAAGGTGGTTCTTCTAGACGAAAGAATCGGAAGAGAGGAGGAGTTCTATGTCTATAGATTCGACCCCTTCGCGGAATAAGGGTTTTATTCTCGCCGTAACCCTTATTCTTATGGCCTTCGCAACTACAATGATAATCGCTGCCAGTATGATGATACAGCGTACTTCTAGCCGTTTGAACAGCTACTCGTTGCTTTCGGATTTGAGAGTGGCAACCAACAACCTTGTCGAAGGTGCAATGATGGTCCTTGCAGAAAAGTGGAGCACTGCAAGTTTCGACTCAACCTGGAATGAATATGATGACTTCTTAGCCTTCGTTTCAACCCGCGGCGGCTATGAAGGCTATCTGTGGAGCCAGGCGATAGAGTCTCTGGATTCCGGCAGCTGGTGGTTGGTAAACTATGATCAAGACTTTGCTTCAAGGATCACAGACACAGCATTTTCCGAATTCACGTCAAAGGGCGCAGTTATCAACTACTCTGACGGCAAGTATTCGATAGTCTCCTGGGCCGAGAAGGGGGGCGTCAAGAGATACTCCTATGGACTGGCTCTCGCGGAATCCCTATTGGGCCAGGCGGCTCTGCGCTTTGGAGAGATGTCGAGGATCTTTTATGAAGTCACCACAGGAGAAAAGAACAAGCAGGATCAACTGACTGGCAAAGGCGATGTCGTAAATGGACAGGCAATAATAATTGGAGGAGTTGCCGTGAGCGATTCAAGTATTAACCTCGAGCAGGTCTTCCCCTACGGTCTCACTACAAAGAGCATAACTCCCGACGGTTCTTATACATACACACCCACAGCCTCAGACGCCGAACAGTACTTAGCAAGCCTTCTACTTGAGCACGAAACATGGCTCTCTACGCTTTCACCGGTTGCTACCTACACTGCTCCATTTCTCACAACTATCACAACGACCGAAGACGGGCTGATCGTCTTCAAGCCCAACGACAGTAGCGGAGCTCCTTATACGATAACTTTCCCTGATAACCCCGGGAGCGGCTACAGGTACTTTGATCTGAAGTACAAAGTTGATGCTGATGTTTTCGGAACGAAAGTCCTCGCAGCGAATTATCCGATTAACATAGTTATTCACGGAGATCTCATTATCGGTGATTCGACGAGCGATCCTTTGAAGCTGAGCTACATCAACGGGCAGTACAATATAACTGTCTACGGTTCAATAACTATCAACACCCAGCTTATGTACGGGGACTTCGCTCAGGCGTTTGACGATGCAAGGACTCAGGGTGGTAAGGTGAACAATCAGGAGATAAAGACCTGGAGCAAAATCAAGGAACTGCTTACCGACTTTGCACAGCGTGACGATGGAGACTATCTTTCGTTGACAAGCGTAGGCGGAGATATAGTCAACACATATCTTGTAGGTAACTCCGGGAAGGCTTCACATGCTATTAGAGCGCTTGCCGGAAGCTTCTCGGCGTTTAATAAGAACGGTTCAGGCGGGGCCTTTACCTTTCCCGATCTCGGCTCGGTAGTGAACAAAAGCCCGGTAAAGCTTGGACAGCTCTTCGTGTTCGGCTCGATCACGGGCAATCAGTTCAGCAATTCGACGCAGATGGATTATCTCGACAACCTGTTCATCAGTTCTCCACAGGGAGCGACCGGGGGTTCGACGAGCAAAAGGCTAGTTCTCGTGGGACTGAGAGCCTGGTAGCCTGGTGGCAGTCACTAACTTCAATACTGCAAGAATAGGGTTTCAGGGGTTGCCATTCGAAGAGTGCCCCAGTCTCTTCAGTTCCTTCAAGAGCTCAATCAGGGCTTCTTTCTCTGTTTTGACCGAACATAGCGTTTTGAGTGCGTAGCTCCATTCTATATACTCGGGAATACTGCGCAGACCACTGAGCCAGAGCTTTGTAAGTCTCGCCCACGAATCTGGAAAGAGTTCGGCAAGCTCGTAATTACTGACGAACAAAGGTCTCCAATCGTTATCGGCCTGAAAATCTTCGAGAGATATCTTCGAAAGATCGCTCGCACAGTCTCCAAAAAACTCGGGCTCGAGCGAAATCAGATCGGAAAGCGCGCGAAACTCACAATCAGAAAGCCGCTTTGTACTGGATCTTTTGAATCTCTCTTCAGTAAATAATCTTACCCAGTCATTCCAGATTGATAGCCTGACATCTCTTTCAGCCGCTGTGATTCTCTTGAGCAGTAATTCCGAGAACTCAAAGAGGGTCTCCTGAGAAGCACTGTCCGCAAGCTTTGCTATGAGTTCCGATCGGGCTTCTTCTCCGAGAACTAGAGTAAGAAGACAATAAAGAATGTCATAGAATCTGAGTCTATACTCCGGGCAGATCGCATCGATCATTTCGACTGTATCACCTATGAGAAGAGTCATAGATTGCAGTTGTTCGCGGCCGTAAGAGCCGATTCCAAGAAAGCCATTCCAGCACTGAAGGGCGGTTTCGGAATCTTCTGACCAATCCAGCAAAGGCAGGAGTCTCTCTTCAGTCCAGATAGTGTCTAATCTGAATAGTATGTGCAGTTGCCCGAAGATGACAATCCTTGACAGCCTGTCGCTAAGAGTGGCGCCCTCGATGGCTTCTTCTAGAATATCTTTCGCAATCGACCAGACGGTATTATCCGAACCGTTGTCCGCTCTGGAGAGAAGCCCGGTGACTGACATTACAAGTCTTCCCGGGACACTATTCCTCGCAGCCTTTAGCCAATTATCGATGCGCGCGACACCTTTGCAGTCGCCCTTGTCGTGCTGATCTCTCAGAAGGGTCTTGATCAGAAGAAGCACCTGACTGTCAAATCTCTCCGTGATCACTGGAATTCTCCGGCAGGCCCTCTCAAGGAGTCTGGAGACACTCTCCAAATGCTGAAGCAGAAGATCAGTATCTAATCTGACAAACTCCTCGACAAGTCGTACATACAAAATACTGTTCATTGACGATCGAGTAAGACCCTTCATGATTAGTCCTACAACCGGTTCGGTCTGGCCGATTTCGAGTTTTGAGAGATCAGCTTGCGAAAGTAGCCCTATACCGAATTCCGGATCCACTTGGATGAGTTCTCCGAACTCGCCGGAGAGTCTTTCTATGTCCAATACCCTGAGCGAAGAAGAGGTTACCTCATACTCTGGGCCTCTCGAATACCTGGTGAAGACATCAACGGTGTCTCGAAAACTCATTTCCCTGAGCTCCACCTTTGAGAGTGGAGAGGCGAACTCTACGTCTCCTGTGAGAAGAGAGGCCAGGATCTCATCTCGCATCTCTCCGAATGTGAACAGGTCTTCTATTTCCCTGCGTAGTTGCTTCAACTTTTCAGACTTGATTCCCGCTTCTTCTATCCATTGTACTCTTCTGATCAGAGTTCTTAAGCTATCAAATCTTTCGGGACCTTCTTCAGTAGTCGACAGTGACTTTATCTCGAGATCTACTGCATCCAGAAGCTCGTTTAGAACCTCTTTCGAAACCCCGGCCAGCGAGAGTCCTATTATCTTTGAAACGTGTCTTTCCAGTGCAGGTGACGTGAGCCATTTATTCTCTAGCAAGGCCATTGCTTTCTCATCAGATGAGAAGAATCCATCGGTACAAACGCACTCTGCTGCCAGAGAAACAAGATCGGGAACTCCTGAACGCCTCCACCAGTCGTAATAGACTCTCCAGCTGTCGTTAAATGCTGTCATAAGGTATGTGATTGTCTCCCGGAGTATTCTTACCAGAGAGTCGCGTCTGTCAGTCGAGCGAATTCGTCTCTGCCGTTTGGCATCGACTCTATCATTATCCTGAACGAAGTATTCGTGATAATTCTTAGTAGCGTTTCCACTCTCGGTAAACCCACAGGTGATAGTATTAAGAACATCTGGATAGAAGATATCTATATGCGGCCTGAGCATCTCCCAGAACTCTTCAAGGAGTTTCTGCTCTACGGAGTGTTCAGAAGGACTTCTGCAGCCGTGGTCTTCTCTTCGGAATCTGAAGAAATGTTTTATAACTCTTGAAAGGAGCTCCTGATTCATCTTGAAGTCTACACATCTCAGTGTTCTTATAAAGAGAGGATTCGAAGACACTTCCAGTTCGGAGTATTCGAGGATAATCTCTATCCATCTGGTGAGAGAGTCTTGATCCATGGCAGAACACTCGATTGCCAGCTGCCCGATGATAATATCAAGAAACTCGCGGTTGAGTGAGTTCTTATGTGTTAAGAGACGATCTATACAGTCTCTGCAAGTGTTCTCCAGAAGTACCCGCGAAACCCATCGGGCAAGCCTTAACTCGATCGGGTTGAGTATGGCATCACGATCAAAGAGTGACAGAAGAAAGCCCTCTCTTTCAACCCATTTCAGCCACGACCAATCTCTTGCGCATTCACAGAACAACTCGGTAAGGTCCTCTCGCTTCAAACAGTAGGAAATGTAGTTGTCTATTTCCGGTTTACTCCTGGGTTCAATGGTCACTGCCTGCGAGATCTCGAGCCGGTGCTCAAGAATGTCTCCGTCTGCGAGAGAAGTCCAGACATCGAGAACTCTTTGGAGTTCAATGTGACTGTTGAGATTGTCGCTCGAAAGTCTATACTGAATAGGATTCACGTTAATCTCGCGCCACCTCTGCGCATCGCCCTCACAGACGAAGGCGTATCTGTTGCTTCTTGTGCGACCAAGTCCTCTGGCGAGATAATCTACTATTGTGTCTTTGTGACTGTAGCCAATGAAGAGAATCGTATAGTCCGAGAGATAGAGGTCTCTAAGAAAGTCCCTGGCCCAGCCTTCAGTGAGATAAGCTCTTCCGAAATCTCTGTTCGTAACGACCAGTCTGCGGGGTTCTTGGTTAGTGTTTCCGTGGAGATAAACTATACCGCGAAAGTCGTTTCCTCTTGGCAGGGCAGGCGCCACAAAAGTATCGTAACCGAGAAATCTCTTTGGATACTCTTCCAGCGCTTTCGAGAGATGGGTATCGTAGTTGGTAGTTACTATCTTGAGGTCTTTGGGGCTTCTGAAGAGAAGCGGTATCAGTCTATGCAGAGTTGATGGACGTGATTCATTCCTGGACATTAGCTGCTTTACAATCAGATGAATATCTCTCTGTGTGTAGGTTCTATCTAGTCTTCCCAGAATGACATCTGGTTGCTCCATTAGGCTTCTGTCTTTGAAGAAGTTCTCTCCACACTTCTCGGCAACTGTCTTTGTAAGATCTACAAAGTCCGGAACATTCGAGGGAGAAGGGATGGAAATTCCCGCTCCCGCAAATACAACGAGTTTTCCCGTCTCCTGTGCCTTTACCAGTTGATCGGGAATACTCGCGAAAAGGTCAAGAAACTCCCTTTTCTTCACAGAAGGAAGCTCCGCCAGCAAGCAGGGGATTTCGACCGTCCTGCTATGAGAAGGAAGCGACAAGGGGCCTCGAAAACTGGATGACGCTTAAAGTGGTCAGAAAGCATAGCCTATTCCAAGAAGGCCTCCATCCGGAACGGTCGTCCCTCCTGTAATGGGTATATCCAATTCCAGGTAGAACCTTCCGTTCGTTACCGCGATACCAGGTATGAACCCGAAATCACTGGCAATGAAAAGCTGCAACTTTGCGATTACGTTCCAGCCTCCGACTTTGAAGCCGGCCATTGGTGCTACTCTTAAGTATGGCTCGAAGATTCCTTCGCCGTTATTCAGACCGGACGGACTATTCCCGAAGAAGGCGCCTCCTCCAACAAGCAAAGCGGCATTCGGTAATCCCGGTACGCCGAACTTCGCCCCCGCCTCAAGAGTCAGGGAGGGAGCGGAGATGAATATACTCGGAATTGCAGCCCTGACTGACGCTTCCATCCATTCAGTAAAACCGTATCTAAGTAGATACTGGAAGGTCCAGGGCACTACGACCGTCTCGCTGAAACCAACTAGAAGATCCATACCGACCGCGTGTTTGAAGGAACCTACAGAGAGTAATTCCGGTTCCATCATCAAGGCCATAGGAACACAGGCAGATAATAGCAGTGCGAATATAGCCAGAAGAGCAATCCATTTCATAATACTCACTCCTTAACTCTCTTCAGCTCTTCAAAAGAAGCTCTGAAGAAGTCGAATTTTTCCGGAGGTTCCGGCAATACAGCGTTATCGTATAGATAGATTACGAACCTGACGACCTTCTCATATGGAACGAGCGAACCTTCCTGTCTTTCCAGACCCAAAAGAGAATAAGCGCCGGCGATGCTATCCAGTAACTCTCCAGCACTGTAGAGATTTAAGCTCTCTAGTCCAAGAAGGAACGCGAGACGATCCAGAAGATGCAGAGTAGGCATGTCGACCCTGTAGATGTTTTCCAGAGAACTGAGAAAGTCGGCGTAGAACTCTGCGGGCGATGACCACCTTGCAGGATCTCCAATAATCGCGATCGCTTCCTCGACCTTTTCAGGCGTAAGGGAGTTAAACAACTCTCCGAGGATATCGCGGCCTTCAAAAATGTAAGTGTACTTCCCTTGTACGAGACCGAAGGCTTCAAGAGTATCGAGATAACCCTCTTCGATCTGTAATTGTGTCTTCTCTGGGTCGAAATCGAGAGTGCTGCCGTATTGAACACGAGGTACAATGTGCGTGACGGTTGCTCCTTGTAGCAGGGCCTGGACTCTTGCAATTCTGTCTCTGAGAGCCACCCGGCCGATATCTATCAGGATGATATCTTTGAAACCTCTTTGAAGCGCCATCTCGACTGGTTGATTGGAGTATATCCCGCCGTCCAGGAATGCCTTACCATCGACACGTACAGTCTGAAAGCCAGGGAAGTCGGCGCTGGCCATAATGTAGTCAATCAGCTTTCCTGAGGGAATATCTTCTATGAACAGCATTTCCGGTCGCATATCGGTTAGATCGAAAGTTACGAGACCAAAATCGACTCCAGATTCTCTTATTGCGCTCTCGGATATCAACTCAGTAAGAAGGTTCTTCAAAGGCGACACATCGATTCCCTTTCTGATAACGTCCGTGGCTCCCTGAAAGAGTTCACCGATACTCCAGTCTTCGGCACCTCCATAGGCGTCGATCAGTTTCTTCTGTTCGGCGGTCGGATTCATGACTTTGCTCTCGGAAATGTCCTGCCAGACTTCCAGAGCCTTCCAGAAGTCTCCCTGAGCGACGGCGGCGGCATTCAGTGAGCCAACAGAAGTTCCGTAAACACCGCCAATCTCGATGCCAAGATCGATTAGCGCCTTCCAGGCTCCTACTTCATAGCCCCCTTTGGCTCCCCCGCCGGAGAGAACAAGACCAATGCTTGCCGAAAACATAGTGACTGCGACCACGATATACACTGCAACTATAGTCCTCTTCACCTCATCGCCTCCCAACTATATAAAGATAATACACTATCGCTGACAGACAGAGAAGAGAAGGCGACTGTTCGTTCGGTTCAATCTATCAGGGAAATGATTACAGGTATGGATATAAGTGAAAAGAGAGTCGACACGGCAATAAGCTTCGAAGCGAACTCGTAGTCTGAATCATAGAGCCGGGCGAATATCGACGAATTGGCTGCTGCCGGCATGGCGCTCATGATAATTAGTATGTTCTCGACTATCGGCTGCAAGTCGAAGAGTCTAAGTATAAGCATAACGATACATGGAGCCAGCACCAACTTAAGAAGGCTATACAGTAACACTCTTCTGTCTGCTGCCATTTTCCTGGTATTGACGCCCGCGAGTGT
>LVBU01000488.1 GCA_001603185.1 Thermotogales bacterium Thermo_02
CGTTTTCGATCTCCTGGAGCTTCGGTTCTTCCTGTTCAATGCATTCACTCTTTGCATATGGACACCTGGGATGGAATCTGCAGCCCTTGGGTATGTTCGCCGCCGAGGGGATCTCTCCCTTTATCGGCACTATTTTGGCCTTGTTTACCTTTCCGGCGACCGGTTCACAGACCGCAGCTATCAGCGCTCTCGTGTACGGGTGTACGGGTCTGTCTATTACGTTGTCCGGGTCTCCCATCTCTATTATCTTTCCAAGGTACATCACGGCTATTCTGTCTGTGAAGTATCTCGCTGTCGAGAGGTCGTGGGTTATGTACAGATAGGTAAGACCGAGGTCTCTCTGCACTTCCTTCATCATGTGCAGTATCTCTGCCCTTGTCGATAGGTCTATCATCGAGACCGGTTCGTCTGCGACGAGAAGCTCGGGGTTCAGAAGTAGTGTTCTCGCAGTCGCGGCCCTCTGCCTCTGTCCTCCAGATAGCATATGCGGGTATCTCACGAGGAATTCGTCGGGCGGGTTCAGTTTCACTTCTTTCAGGGCCTTCTCTATCATCTTAAGTCTTTCGTCTCTATCCTCTCCCAGCTTGTGTATTATGAGTGGCTCTTCCATGACGTCCCTTATCTTGAATCTCGGGTTCATGGAGGCGTATGGGTCCTGGAAGATCATCTGTACGTTTCGCCTGTATTTCTTCAGTTCTTCTTTTTCTATGTGGGTAACATCTTTACCGTCAAGGAGCATCACTCCTCCTGTGGGTTCGAGGAGTTTCATTATGAGCTTTCCAGTCGTTGTCTTTCCGCAACCGGATTCTCCGACCAGTCCGAAGATTTCTCCTCTCTTTATAGAGAAGCTTATTCCGTCTACCGCCTTCACGTATCTGTGTTCTCCCCTCAAGAGCTGTCCAATACTTCTCCTGACGGGAAACCATTTCTGGAGGTCCTTCACTTCTATTATCTTTTCACTCATTTCTTGCACCTCCAGCATGCGACCATGTGTTCTTTTTCTATCTCTATAAGTGGCGGTTCTTCCTGTTTGCATCTGTCCATGACTACCGGGCATCTTGGATGGAATCTGCAGCCAGATGGCGGTTCTAGAAGGTCTGGCGGTGCTCCGGGTATGAAGGAGAGCGTGCTCACTTTTTCGTGCAGTCTCGGTGTGGCCGCAAGGAGGTTTCTCGTGTACGGGTGGCAAGGTCCCTTCTCTCCGTATATCTGTTCGTTCGTTCCTATCTCGGCTATCTTTCCAGCGTACATTACGGCTATTCTATCTGAGACTTCGGCCTCAGTCGCGAGGTCGTGCGTTATGAAGATGAATGAGAGATCGAGCTTCTCTTTCAGGTCTTTAAGGAGGTTTATTATCTGAGCCTGTACTATTACGTCCAGCGCCGTCGTCGGTTCGTCACAGATTATTACTTTCGGTTCGAGAAAGAGCGCCGTCGCTATCGCTATCCTCTGTTTCATTCCTCCTGACAGTTCGTGAGGGTATCTCTTCACTACGTCCGCAGACAGTCCGACGAGGTTCAGGTACTTCTCTATCCTCTTCCTGGCTTCTTCCCTGTCCATCTCTCTGTGTTCCTGCAGTGTCTCCAGCATCTGTTTGCCTATCGTATATACCGGTGTGAGCGTGTTCATCGCTCCCTGAAAGACCATGGATATCTTCTCCCAGCGGATGTTTCTCCTCATCTCTGTCTCGCTCAGCGGGGTTATGTCTATTTTGTCTACTTCTATCTTTCCTCCGGCCAGCCTCCCCGGAGGCGTCGGCATCTTCAGTAATGCAAAACCCGTTGTAGTCTTCCCACAACCAGATTCGCCGACAAGACCGAGCGTTTCCCCTTTCTTCAGGCTGAAGCTTATATCGTCTACCGCCTTCACTACTCCCTTGCTCGTATAGTAATAAAGCTTCAGGTTCTCTACTGTAAGTATCTTATCCATAATCTTTACCTCGTCTTCAGTTTCGGGTTCAGTATCTTGTCCATCGCAAACCCTACAAACGCGAATGTCATTCCCATGAACGCTATCGCCATTCCCGGCGGTACTACCCACCACCACATGCCGCT
>LVBU01000489.1 GCA_001603185.1 Thermotogales bacterium Thermo_02
GTACCAAAAAAGTGTATAATCAGTAAGTAGGGTTACTTCAGCGCAGAGTATAGCCGGTGTGAAGCACCGGTCTTTTTTTACTCTCTTTCTAGTATCTTCCTCATTGTAAGCCACGGAAGAGTTATACACTTTATTCGGAGAGGGTAGTTCTTTAGTCCTTCGAAAAAGGCTGCCTCTCCCAGAATTTCGTCGTCAAACCGTTCGTCACGCAGCATACCTTCAAACTCCCGAACGATATTCTCCGCTTCGGCCATTGTCTTGCCTTCAAGGACTTCAGAGAGTACCGAGGCAGAAGATTGACTCATTGTGCAGCCGTGGCCATCGAAACGTATTCTCGAAATCCTTCCGTCCTCAAGACTTAAATACAAAGTAATCTCGTCTCCGCAAGAGAGATTCGAACCCTTCTCACAAAGGTCATAACTTTCAGGCTTTCCTCTGTGATCGTTCTTTTTATAGTGGTACATAATGAAATCCGAATACAGATCATTGAAGTCCGTCACAAAAACCACCTCACTGCTTCTTCAATTCCTTCCGCCAGTCTTCCTACATCTTCAAACGTATTGTAGAGATAGAAGGAAGCCCTGCAGGACGATGTCAGTCCGAGACTCTTGAGCTGGAGTTGCGAGCAGTGGTGACCACTTCGGACAGCAATGTTCAGTCTTCGCCCAAGAAACTCCGACAGGTCGTGCGAGTGTATCTTTTCGTGCGTGAACATTACTATAGCGTGGCTGTTCTCGGGACTGTGAATAGTCAGCCCGGGGATCGCGCTCAGCTTCTGCCTCGCCAGGTCTGTCAGATTCGCCACATGTGCTTCCAGGAGATCCATATCCACCGTTTCGAGATACTCGACAGCTGCCTTGAGGGAGATTGCACCGGAGATGTTTGGCGTTCCGCCCTCAAACTTTGAGACTCCCTCTGCAAAGCTGGTGTCGGATTCTTCAACCCAGTTCACCATCTCACCTCCGAAAAGAAACGGAGGTATCTCTTCCTGGAACTTCTTCTTCATCAGCAGACAGCCAACACCTGTCTCTGCAAGGAGTTTATGCCCAGAGAATGCGAGAAAGTCTATCTCACTATTCCTGAAACTGAATCTTTCATGCGGAATTAGTTGTGCGCCATCAAGGGCGATCACTCCGCCATGATTATGAACAAGCTCTGCTATCTCCTCAAAGTCCGTTCGGTAACCCGTAGAATTCACCAGACCCGTCACTGCAAACACAAAAGGCGCACGAATCTGTGATAGAACCCTTCTCACGGATTCGATACTTAACTCTACACCGCTCACCGGCAGAGGAAGAAAGTCCAGTCCGTTTCTCTTCGCATATTGCTGCCAGGGAACGAAGTTACTGTGGTGCTCAAATACGGGAACAGCGAATGTCTTATATACTCCAGTACCGGCAAGAGAAGAGGCCAGCATATTGAGTCCCTCCGTAGTGCTTTTGGTGAAAATGACTTCTTCATAACTTGAATCCAAAAAGACACTAACTGCTCTTCTGCTGTTCTCATATAGAGAAGTCGCCCTCTCCGCAAGAGGATAGACTCCCCTGTGGACATTGGAATTAGACTTTTCATAGAAGTCTACTATACTACCGATAACACTTTCCGGTTTCTGAGTAGTTGCAGCGCTATCGAGATACACCAGCCCGGGATTCTCCCTGAAAACCGGAAAGTCTCCCCGCAGCCTCAAGAATTTATCTGCCAACGCGTCTGTCGAGAGCATTTCTCAATCCTCCACAGTTTTCAGGAAATAGCAGTTCCATTCTTTCTATCACCGGTTCAAAAGTACCCCTGACAATCATTTTCAAGGCCCGTTCTCTCGTCATGCCCCTCGACATCAGGTAGAAAATCCTTTCTTCATCGAGAGAACCAATAGTGGCTGCGTGAGAAGCGTTCACTTCGTTCTCGTCAACGAGAAGACAGGGAATGGCATCGGCACGCGCCCCGTCGGATAGTATCGTTACACTGCTGTGTTCGCTGCCTGTAGAGTTCTTAGCCCCTCGCCTCATGTCAACATTTCCCCTGAAGATCACGGATCCATTATCGATGGCAACACCCGTACCATTTATCTGTCCATTACAGTTCTCGGCCATGATTCTGGTAATAAACTGCAGATCCAGATTCGTGTTTCCCGCTGCAAGGAAAAGCGGTTCGAAGTCCATACTGGAGTTCTTTCCCGCGGACAGTCCCAGGTGATACGAGACCATAGTTCCGCTAAACGGTGAGACTTCAAAGACCTTCAGAACCGCTCCTTCTTCGAGGCGATAGAAATTGTTCACGAAGCCATAACCTTCACTACCGAGGTGGTTTACGAACAGGACATCGACTTTTGAGCCTCTCTTAAGCAGGAATCTATTGTTCTGCAAGAACCAGTTTCTCGAAGCCTTGCTGTCAATTACTATCTGGATTTCTGAATGCTCTCCGGCAATGAATAGATTATTCGATATCTGCTCGACTGAATCGCTTCTGCCGACCAAAAACGGCTTCTTCATTACGCTCCCATCGGGAATAGAAAGTATGACTCCCGAATCGAAAAAAATGTCTCCAAGAAGCAAGAGTTTTCTGTCGGAACCTTCGAAGTCAAGTGAGTCAAGCAATTCAACCTCATCGCTGCTAAGCCAGTTCATTGATTTCAGGTATGGATCGGTACTCTTGCGTGGAAATCTAGAGACCATTGGGGGAATGCTCATCCCTCTCAGATTCGTTCTCTTCCAGTCTGGAAATCCAAGCCTTTTGTACTCGGAGTATCTATCGCTCACATAAACGGACATCGGTGGACCGAACTTTTCGCAAGCCATCAAAAAATCTCTGTCACCATAGTCTTTGAAGTCTAAAATCTCTTTTCTAGAAGGCCTGACCATTGTCTTATCTCCATGTTTCAGGTTTATACTCTTTTCCATTGTCCACCTCATCCAATGCTTCCTTCGATCTCAAGGTTTATTAGCCTGTTAAGCTCAACGGCGTATTCTACTGGAAACTGTTTCGCCACGGGTTCCACAAATCCTCTGACTATCATTGCCTTCGCTTCGGATTCGGAAAGCCCACGACTCATGAGATAGAAAATCTGTTCTTCACTTATTCTACCGATTCTCGCTTCGTGCCCGATGTTTGAGGAACTGTTATCTACACTTATGATGGGTAACGTGTCGGATCTGGAATCATTGTCTATCATCATTGCAGTACATTGAACTGCTGATTTTGAGTTCACAGCTCTTTCCGAAATGTCCAGCAAACCTCTATAGAAGGCCCAGCCTCCTCCGGTACTTATGCTTCTAGCATCTACTATGGAACTTGTCTCGGGTGCCAGATGGATGACCTTTGAGCCAGTATCCATATGCTGACCGGGGCCGGCATAGGTTATTCCAAGGTGTTCTGCTCTCGCTCTCCTGCCTTTGAGAACGGTAGTCGGATACAACATAGTCTTCATACTCCCGAGAGAGCCCGAAATCCACTCCATAGTTCCGTCTTCTTCAACGATAGCTCTCTTGGTATTCAGGTTGTAAGTATTCTTCGACCAGTTTTGAATTGTTGAATACCTTACTCTGGCGCCTTTCAGAACAAAGATCTCCACCATGCCTACGTGAAGATTGAGTTCATTAAAGCGTGGAGCAGAACATCCCTCGATGAACTGGAGCTCGGAACCCTCGTCTGCGACTATTAGAGTGTGCTCGAACTGGCCGCTACTCGCCGCATTCATTCTAAAATAGGCCTGCAAAGGTTGCTTCACTTTGATATTTTTAGGAACATATACAAAAGATCCTCCGCTCCAGACTGCTCCGTGTAATGCGGAATACTTGTGATCAGTTGCGGGAACGGCCTTCATGAAGTACTTCTTGACAAGCTCCGGATACTCTTTCACCGCGCTTTCCATGTCAAGAAAGACAACGCCCAACTCTTCAAGTTCTCTTTTTATGTTCTGATAAACGACCTCGGAGTCGTACTGGGCTCCCGCACCAGACAGAGAATTTCTCTCGGCTTCGGGAATTCCAAGCTTTTCGAAAGTCTCTCTTATCTCGACCGGCAAATCTTCCCACGCCCTCTCTCTTGAAGCA
>LVBU01000490.1 GCA_001603185.1 Thermotogales bacterium Thermo_02
CGAGGTCCCGTTTAGGATCCCTGAATAAGAACCCTGAATGAGATCATTTCAGGGCAGGCTCCTCAGGACAGGCTATTACGGGATGACAGAGGGAAGACCCGTGTTTGGTGATCGGTGGTTAGTGAATGGTGGAGAACCGAAGAGCATCTAGAGTACGAGACCGAGGAGAGAGTTCTCGTTTTCTCGTGAGCGCAGCGAGCGTCTCGATCTTTCTCATAACTCTCCATGCTCCACTCTCAACGGTTCTTAATAGTACTCTCGACAACGCTCTTTTTCGGCTCTTACCAACTCTTCAAACACAGTGGTCATTTCCAGCTTAGGTCATCAGGCTCCCAGTGTAAGTCGAAGATCTCATCTATCTTCAAGGATTCAAGTATAGGGATTAGGAAGTTCTTGATTTGGCCTATGACTTCCTCAAGAGATGCATCAAATGTAGTGTTTTTCTTTTTAGCGAAGGCTGTCCACCTTCTATTATGGAGAGAATCGGAAATGAATTGCTTCTCGAATGCGACGATCTCTTCCATCGGCGTGCCCCGATTTCTAAAGGTTTCTCCAATTGCGGCTTGCAGTTTTGTGCCATCGAAAGGAAAGAATCTGGACAGCAAAAAGATGTCGTAGAAGTCTTTGTAGCGACTGGTCAGGAGACCCAGCGAGGCTATCGCTTCCAGTTTTTCTGCGATAACCGATTCTTTTGAGTATGCAAAGATAACCGGCTCCGGATCATTCAGCAGAACAGGGAATTCCATTTGAACCCTCTCTGGTGTTATGCAATCGCCAAATCCGACATCGACGGCTATGGATAGTCTTGTTCGCTCCATGTACGCCGTAATGGTTACCCGAGTACCGGGGTATTGTTTTGCACCTGCAATGGTACGTAGGTTCATGCTCTCCAGATCAAAACGTATCCCATCGTCGGTATTTATCGAGAAGATATCACGAAAAGACCTCTCGAGAGATTCCTTTTCGTTGCTGATTCTCTGTCCGAGCAGATCTATATCGGTTGTTGATCGCGGAAACCGCCCTTCAAAGAGCGCATAAAGTAAGATCCCACCCTTCAATGTGAATCTGTCTTTGTGGGGAGAGAGGGATAATCTGTAGATGGTTCGTTCAAGCGCATAGATTTGCAGTAGATCCTGATAACTCCGGCCTTGCTTCTGGGCCAGATTTCTCAGCCGGGCTTTTACAGATGCTGCCTTGTTCATAGCAACACCTCCAGATAGGTTCTCAGTATCTTTGAATTGCCGAGTTCCTTCGCATATCTGTATAGTTTATTCAGGTTTCGATCCTTTTTTGCGAGATACTGAACAAGCACTTCCTTTGCGACTTCGATGCCGAGTTTTTCTCTATAATGTAGAATGTCGATTGCGGTCTTTTCCGGGTCATAGATGGAGAACTGATTCGAGTCTTCGTCAATAGTCACGATTCCGGTTTTGTATCGCATGTCGTTGTAATAATAAAGCTGAATCTGAGGCCAATCCGGCATTGTGTAAATCCTGTCGCTCCTGGGAATCGCCACGTCTATAGCTTTCGAACGCTCTGTGGTAAGCTGCCAGTAGATTGCCGCGCTAATCAGGCAGATCACACCCCTTGGTGCATAAGCGCTAACATAGTAGAAATCAGATTCATCACCCTCGTAGGTTAGATTTTCATAGCTTTTACGCGTCAGTTTCTCAAGGATATTCTCCTCGACAAGCTTCTTGATAAGATAGAAGCTATATCCCATATCTTTGAGTTCATCTATTTTAATAATCTTCTTCCGGGGCAGTCGGTGCCCTGTTGAATTCAATGCTCTCACCTCTTAAGCAATACTTTCAACGAACAACTGCATAATTATGGTTTTGCAGATGTTCATAAAAATTGTATCATGAATTGCAGTGATTTGAGCCTGAGCCGAAAAACAGGGACTCCATTTTTGGTGGGAGGGACATCCCGCCGCCAGTAAAGGCTTCGCCTTCGCCAGTCTGCTTACGCAGGCCAGTATCGCTTCGCGGGTGAAGAGCGATGGCTGGTGATTGTGAATAGTGCATAGTGGCTGGTGATTAGTGATTGGTGGATGGTGAAGAACGGGTATGGGGTTTGGGGTCTAGGGTCTGGTAAGAGCGGAAGAGCGAAAAAACGAGATAAGGAGAGAAGGTGAGAAGAGGAGAGAGCTACTTTTCTCTCGTGAGCGCAGCGAACTCTCGTTCTTTCTCATAACTCTCCATGCTCCACTCTCAACGGTTCTTAATAGTACTCTCG
>LVBU01000491.1 GCA_001603185.1 Thermotogales bacterium Thermo_02
GATCTCTGATCTACAGTTCTTTGTAATACTATGTCTTCCATTTCGATATCAGAAGCCAGAGTGAAGAAGTACTTGGCTCGTTCCGGCTCTCTCTCAATTCTCCAGGAGAACTCTGTTCCGGAGAGCGCAACTTCGGTACTATCAGGTTCCGGCCACAACGGTGTCACTATCTCTGGTGACCTTTCGCCAGTTGAGAAGGATGCAGTTTCACTTCTGGTAAATCCTCCTCTGGGGTCTCTTGCGACAACGTACCAGCTGTAGCTGTCTTTTTCGAAAAGATCTCGCAGAACTAGTGTTTCGGTTTCGATATTCTCGAAGCTTCGCTTATCGTTCTTCGAATGCAAGAACAGATCGTATCGCAGACTATCACCGTCGGGATCGAAGGCATCCCAGTTGAAAGTGACAGCTGAAGGCTCTACTTCACCTTCGACAGGTTTATTGACCGTAATCACAGGTGGAGCGTTACCCGGAGTTAAGAGGATTTCCTGAGTATCTTCACCGCCGTGTCCGTCCCGTGCCTTTATGGTAAGTAGATACTGCTTTGTCCTGTCCAGTCCGGATAGAAAGACAGAGTTCATCCTACCGGACGCGATCCTTACAGGTGTCTCCCCAAGCACTCCGAAGAAGACCTCATTGGTCACGTCGTCACCGTCACGGTCTATGACTGTCCAGTTGACAGGAATGCTCGCAGTCATATTGGAAAGATCAGGATACTTAACCTCTATTACCGGAGGTCTATTGGCCGTAGAGAAAGTCCACTGTTCGCTTCTCTTTTCTTTGCCAGCAGTGTCGCGGACAACAACATACCATGTGAAAGAGGTGTGCCCCTTCAAAGGTTGAATCGGGACCTCTGAGACATTGGTCGTTCCAATAAGAGATGCACGAGACTGCCCTTCGGCAAGATAGATATCAAAGTAAAGGAGATCTGGATAGTAATCCAGAGGCAGAGATGTGTTCCAGGAAAGCTTTCCCGTGTCTGGATCGAAGTTGGGTGTGCCGCTTCTTGGATTTGAAGGAGTTAGCGCTGGCAATTCTGCTCTGATTTGAGTTGTGAAGCTTTCTGTATTGGACGTAGATTCAGCTCCAAAGGGGTCACGAGCTACTACCTTCCAGTAGTACTTTGTCGAGTAGTCAAGTCTCTTCAGAGCAGTCAGATCAACGGATACTTCTTTAGTATTCTTGAGAAGAAGATCTCTTTCATCGAGTCTGGGTTCTCTTCCAAAGTAGACATCATAAGTAATCTCGTCCCCGTCGGGATCGGTCGCCTGCCACTTCAACATGAGATTCTTGAGCGGGACGTTAGCTGCATTCTGGAACGGAGGTACGAGTCTCGGTTTATCTGGAAACTGGTTCATCAGAACGAATGTCCATACTTCGCTTTCGGCCGACCTTCCATCTCTCGTATATACTCTTA
The DNA here is from genome assembly GCA_001603185.1 of Thermotogales bacterium Thermo_02. Taxonomy (GTDB): domain Bacteria; phylum Thermotogota; class Thermotogae; order Petrotogales; family Kosmotogaceae; genus Mesotoga. Next base: position 1,415 of record LVBU01000491.1, read on the forward strand.
TCTTCCACCAGTACTGAGCGTGAGGTTCCACAGGATAGCGAACCGAAAAGGCAAAAATCCCCTCAGATTGAGAGGCAATGGAACCTTCAACGTCTTGCGCGACTTTTACCAGACTGTTTCTGTCCCTTCCAACGAAAACCTCAGCCATCAATCCATGCCTGGTTCTCTCGTAAACGGCTTCCCAGCGCAAAACTATCTCATCTTTTGCCAGTACTCTCTCTCCGTTTCTCGGGATCGGGGAGACATTTGTTATGAGTATCTTCGGTTCAGGCGCCGGCCACAAAAAGAAGGCTGCCATGACAGCTGCAGTCACCACAAGAAGTATGGTTATTATTATAGGC
>LVBU01000492.1 GCA_001603185.1 Thermotogales bacterium Thermo_02
CAAATACGTTATTGGATTAGATTTCGGAACAAACTCTTGCCGATCTTTAATTGTAAACGTTGCTAATGGAAACGAAATTGCCTCTTACGTTTTTCCTTATCCCTCGGGCGAAGCTGGTGTGATTGTTGACAAAAACGATCCGAACCTCGCACGCCAAAATCCTGCCGATTACTTACTCGGAATTGAAACAACAATTAAAGAGGCATTAAAAATAGCAAAAGAAACCGATGTAAATTTTATGCCAGAAAATGTTATTGGAATCGGCGTTGACACAACAGGAAGCAGTCCGATGCCCGTTGATGAAAACGGAATTCCACTGTGCTTCGATGAAAAATTCAAAAATAATCCAGCCGCTTATGTTTGGTTATGGAAAGACCACACAAGCTACAACGAAGCTGCATTAATTACAGAAACAGCCGCAAAAATACGCCCGGAGTATTTGGCAAAAATCGGTGGAGTTTATTCTTCCGAGTGGTGGTGGAGTAAAATACTTCACTGTAAAAATGTTGCGCCGGAAATTTTTAACGCGGCGTACAGTTGGGTCGAAATCTGCGATTGGATTCCCGCAAATTTAACCGGCGAACTTAATCCGAATAAAATTAAAAGAAGTGTTTGCGCTGCGGGACACAAAGCAATGTTTAATTCATCTTGGAACGGATTACCCGACGAGGAATTTTTAAATTCGCTTTCGAATGGTTTGGGCAATTTGCGTTCGCGTTTATTCGATACTGCTTTCACAGCCGATAAACTTATGGGTTATCTTTCAAAGCAGTGGGCAGATAAACTCGGGCTAACAACAAGCGCAGCAATTGCTGTCGGCGCATTCGATGCCCACATGGGTGCGGTTGGTGCTGGGGTTAACGAAGGAACTCTTGTTAAAATTTTAGGCACAAGCACATGCGACGTTATGGTTTCACCCTCAAACCAAAATTTAAAAGACATCCCCGGCGTATGCGGAATTGTTAAAGGTTCGGTTATGGACGGATATTTCGGAATAGAGGCGGGACAATCTGCAGTAGGAGATATTTTTCTTTGGTTCGTTAATAATCTTGTTCCCGAAAGTTACGGAAAAACACTTGACGAAAAATTTAAAAACCTGGAAGAAGCCGCATCTAAATTAAAGCCAGGCGAGAGTGGTTTGCTTGCGCTGGACTGGAATAATGGCAACAGAACAATTTTAGTTGATGTTCGATTAGCTGGGTTAATATTAGGACAAACGCTATATACACAACCACACGAAATTTACAGAGCGCTTGTTGAAGCAACCGCGTTCGGTGCGCTTGCAATTATTGATAGGATTGAAGAATTTGGTGTAAAAATAAATGAGGTTGTAAATTGCGGTGGACTCGCAAGTAAAAATCCCATGCTTATGCAAATTTATGCCGATATTACAAATCGTCCGATGAAAATATCGCGCAGCAATCAAACACCCGCGCTTGGAGCTGCAATGTTTTCTGCAGTTGCAGCAGGAAAAAAATCTGGTGGCTACGATAACATTGAGGA